>JAQTUY010000127.1 GCA_028707105.1 Candidatus Omnitrophota bacterium
CGTATCCGCGCTTACGAAAGGGCGGCGCAGAACATCGAGGCTTTTAGCGAGGATGTCAAAAAACTTGCCGAAGAGGGCAGGCTTAAGGAAATACCCGGCATCGGAGGCGACCTTGCCGACAAGATAAGCGAGATAATAAAAACCGGTAAATTACGAAGTTACGAAGAATTAAAGAAGAGCATACCCGCCGGGCTCATCGAGCTGCTGAATATCCCATCCGTCGGGCCCAAGACCGCCAGGCATCTCTACGAGCAGCTCAACATTAAAGGCATCCCCGACCTTGAAAGGGCGATCGAGGAACATAAATTGGACAGGCTGCCCGGGATAAAGGAAAAGACTATCCATAATATCCAGAGAGGCATCCAGATTTTAAAGAGCGGCCAGGAGCGGATGCCCCTGGCTTACGCCGACGCCGCTGCCCGCGAGTTTATAGATGCGTTAAGCGCTCTTGCCTTTGTCAAAAGCTTGAGCCTTACGGGGAGCCTTAGGCGCCGTAAAGAAACGGTGCGCGATATCGATATGCTGGCTGTTTCTAAAGAGCCTGAAAAAGTGATGGATGTCTTTACCGGCGCTCCTGATGTCAAAGAGGTCCTGGCCAGGGGTAAGACTAAATCTTCCGTACGCACCGCAGAGGGCATCCAGGTGGACCTGCGGGTGGTGGAGCCGGGGTCATTCGGCGCGGCCATGGTATATTTTACCGGCTCCAAGGGTTTTAATATCAAGCTGCGCGCCATGGCCCAAAAGAAAGGCTGGAAGATAAATGAGTACGGTGTCTTCTCCGGAGATAAATATATCGCCGGACGCAGCGAGAAAGAGGTTTTTAAGGCCCTGGGATTGAGCTATATCGAACCGGAATTAAGGGAAGATACAGGTGAGCTTGAGCTGGCTTTAAAAGGAAAGCTGCCGCGTTTGATAGAGATGGGGGACTTAAAAGGCGACCTGCATGTTCACTCCAGGTGGTCTGACGGCAATGATACCATAGAGGAGATAACCGGGGCAGCTCGCTCGAAAGGTTACTCATATATCGCTATAGCCGACCATTCGGTAGGCCTGAGGGTCGCCGGAGGATTAGGCTTGGCGGAGCTGAAGAAGAAAAAGGCGCAAATAGATAAGATCAACAAGAAATTGAAAGGCCTGCGCCTTCTTTACGGGACAGAGGTGGAAATAGGTCCTGAAGGCGATATCGATTATAAGGATGAGGTATTAAAAGATTTTGACATCGTGGTGGGCGCGATACACTCGGGGTTTAAGCAGTCTAAGGCGCAGTTGACAAAACGCATTATCAGGGCCTGCCGGAATAAGTACGTGAATATCATTGCCCATCCCCGCGGCAGGCTTTGGGGGGTGCGCGAGCCTTATGAACTGGATTTTGACCAGGTCTTGAAAGCCGCCGCGGATACGAATACAGCCCTGGAGATAAATTCATACACCCAGAGGCTGGACTTAAACGATGTATATTCCAGGCGCGCCAAAGAGGAAGGCGTAAAATTATCTATAGACAGCGATTCGCACAACCTGGCGCAACTGGATATGATAAGGCTGGGGGTGGATGTCGCCCGCCGGGCAGGGCTGGGCAAAGAGGATGTCATCAATACATTACCATTAGAGCAATTATTAAAGGCGATAAAAAAATGAACAGGCTACGGCCGTTTATGCTAGGCGTTATGATTGTCCTGTTCCTGTGCGGATGCGGGCAGGAACATCTTTACCGGAGCAGGCAGACGGTCATGGGCTATTACGTGGAAGTGGTTTCTCCTGATAAAAGGGCGGGAAAGATCGTATTCTCCGAGATCAAGAGGGCCGGTGGGCTTCTTAGCTCTTCCGGCCTTAACAGCGAGATCTTGAGGCTGAACAGGCAGGGCTGGTATAAAGCCTCGCCGGAGACCCTTTATGTGATAAAGAAGGCAGGCCAATTTTGGAAGGAAAGCTGGCGGGCATTTGATATTACAACCGGCCCCCTGGCTGATCTATGGGGTTTTGGCGGCAAGAGTTACCGCGTTCCCTCCAGCGAGGAGACCAGGGCTGCCTTAACCAAGATTGGGTTTGACAAAGTACAAATAAGTGATAATATTATTAAATTTAGCGCTGCCGGAGTAAGGCTGGACCTGGGTAATTTTGCCAGGGGTTATGCCATAGACAGCGCTGTTGATAAACTTAAGAAAGCGGGGATAAAAAGCGCCCTGATCAGCGTAGACGGCGATATTTACTGCCTGGGTGATAAAAAGGGTAAGCCCTGGAAAGTAGCTATCCAGGATCCCACGCGTAAAAAGGTGATCGGCTGCCTTTATTTGCGGTCTAAGGCTGTGAGTACCTATGGTGTTTCCGGGCAGTATTTTGTCTATCAGGGAGCGCGTTACGGCAATATTTTCAACCCCCGGACCGGTAAGCCCGCCTATTCAGGGATAAACTCCGTGACCGTGATCGCCTCTGACAGTATGACTGCCGATGCCCTGGCCGTTAGCGCCTATATTTTAGGTAAAGATAAGGGCCGGGAATTGGCGCGGAAATTCAACGCGCAAATACTAATAAATTAAAATATGTTTAAGATCCTATCCAGTTCGCAATTAGGCCCGCAAACTTTCAGGTTGGAAGTAGAGGCTCCTTTGATCGCCGGCAAGGCTAATGCCGGACAATTTGTCATCCTGGTGATCGATGAAAAAGCCGAGCGTATACCTTTGACCTTATCTGACTGGAATAAAGATACCGGGAGCATTACCCTTATTTTTCAGGCTGTGGGCCGGACCACCAGGAAGTTATCCCAGTTAAAAAAAGGCGGCAGCATTCTTCATATTTTAGGCCCGCTTGGCCATCCGACGGCAGCGGAGAGTGCCGGTACCGTAGTTACTGTCGGCGGAGGAGTGGGTATCGCCGAGGTCTGGCCGGTATCGCGCCGGTTTAAAGAGGCGGGCAATAAAGTAATCGGTATAATCGGGGCGCGCTCTAAAGACCTGTTGATCCTGGAACAAGAGATGAGGGCATCCTGTGATGAATTATATGTCGTTACCGATGACGGCTCTTACGGCGAGAAAGGTTTTGTAACCGATGCCTTGAAAAAAGTATTGGATAGCGGGGCGCTGCGTAATATCCACAGCCAGGTCCGGGTTTACGCTATCGGGCCGGTCCCGATGATGAAGGCTGTTTCGGAGTTTACCCGCCTTTTGAAAATAAGGACTATGGTTAGTTTAAACCCTATTATGGTCGATGCCACGGGGATGTGCGGGGCTTGCCGTTGTACTGTAGCCGGTAAAACAAAATTCGCCTGCGTGGACGGCCCGGATTTTGACGGCCACGAAGTTGATTTCGCGGAATTGTCCAAAAGGCTCACCTTATTTAAAGAACAGGAACAAGAATGCGCAACAAAGTAAAACAACAATCTCCGCAGGAACGCGTCAAGAATTTTAATGAAGTATCCCTGGGATTTTCCGATGAACAGGCCCTGCTTGAGGCTAAGCGCTGTATCCAGTGTAAAAACCCTCTTTGCGTAAAGGGCTGCCCGGTCAATGTTGATATCCCGGCGTTCATCAAATTGATCAAAGAAGGCAAGCGCAAGGAAAGCCTGGCTAAGCTTAAGGAAAAGAATAATCTTCCCGCAATTTGCGGCAGGGTCTGCCCGCAGGAAGACCAGTGCGAGAAAGAGTGTATCCTTAATAAAAAAGGGATGCCGATCAATATCGGAGCCTTGGAAAGATACGCCGCTGATTATGAAGTGGAGGAGCCTTTAAGCAGGGCGGCAGAGGCTAAACAGCATCCGGAAGGAGTAAAGATCGCGGTTGTGGGAAGCGGGCCTGCCGGATTGACATGTGCCGCAGACCTTGCTAAAATGGGATATTCGGTTACACTCTTTGAATCGCTGCATATTCCCGGAGGAGTGCTTTCTTACGGTATCCCCGAATTTCGCCTTCCCAAGAAGATCGTTGCGGGGGAAGTTGAATATATAAAAAGCCTGGGAGTTAAAGTCCAGCCGGACAGCCTGGTCGGCCGGGCTCCCACGGTGGATGAACTTTTTCATCAGGGCGTTAAGGCTGCATTTGTGGCAACCGGCGCGGGCTTGCCTCAGTTCTTGGGTATTCCCGGCGAAAACCTGAATTGTATTTATTCAGCCAATGAGTTCCTGACCCGGATAAACCTGATGAAGGCTTACTGTTTCCCGGAATATAGCACCCCTATTAATATAGGTAAGTATGTTGCGGTGATCGGCGGGGGGAACGTGGCCTTGGACTGCGCCCGGTGCGCTATGAGGCTGGGTAAGGATGTCGAGCTTTTATACCGCCGCACTGAAGCCGAGATGCCGGCCCGCAAGGAAGAGATAGAGAATGCCAGAGAAGAGGGCTTTAAGTTTAGCATGCTCACTCAGCCGGTAAAATTTTTAGGCGACGATAAAGGGTTTGTTAAAGGAGTTGAGTGCATTCAAATGAAGCTCGGGGAGCCCGATGCTTCAGGCCGCAGGAGGCCCGTTCCGATAGAAGGGTCAAATTTCGTGATTGAAGCCGAGACTGTAGTTGTAGCTGTGGGGCAAAGCCCCAATCCGCTTCTGCCTGCGTCTACCCGGGGATTGGAGACTACCGCGCACGGCACTATCAAGGTGGATGAGAATTTCGCCACTTCTTTAAAGGGCGTCTTTGCCGGCGGCGATATTACCACCGGAGCGGATACGGTAATATCGGCAATGGGCGCGGGGAAGAAGGCCGCGCTTG
>JAQTUY010000128.1 GCA_028707105.1 Candidatus Omnitrophota bacterium
AGCTTGGGCATCTGGACGAAATCCCTATCCTGGCGAAAACCAAAGACATATACCGCTATTCCCAGCCCTTTGACCAGAGGGCGCGAAAACCTCATCGAAAGCACCAGATTACCCTTTTCCAATTGCACATACCTGCGTTCAATACCAAGCACCCCCGCCTTTTGCGTATCAGTAAGCTGTTCCCGGGTCGGGAGCTGGTGGCATTCATCTTCGTTAAAAAATACGGGGAGAGCATCGGGAATCAGTTTTATCACGGAATAATCCCCGAATAACTCATTACGCCTGATAAACGAAGAAAGATACCCGGGACAGGATTTATACTGCGACCGATGCGCTCTTATAGCCGCCTCTTTCTGTTCCACGTCCGGCAACGCCAGATTATCTGCCGACCAATCGACTTTTTCATCAAAAAAACCCGGCGGCTCAATGGACATCTCCGGACGATATCCGCGCGGAAGAGGCCAATTCTTAAAATGGATCAAATACGGATAAAGCTGCGGCTGCATCCGGTCCTTAAGATTCCAGAGGGCCACCCGCGTAAAAAGATAAAGCGCGCGATGGTCGCCGTTATGGTCTCCGGGATGGGAAAGGAATATTTTAGTCGGCTTAAAATCGCTCAATACCGTTTCTATATCCTTGAGTATATCATCGCCTTTATAGGCGGCGTCAGGCCTTAGAGCGTTCGAATAAGGCACAGCCCTGACCTTGGTAAGCATGCTCTTAAACGCCTTAGCCTCGCCCCAATGCGATAACCATATATTATACGTCCCAAAATCAGGATAACCTAAAAAAATGAGGTTGTTTGCGGATAGGCCCATCACTTTTGCCGCGGCAATAGCCTCATCGTGGCGGACCTGGCCCATTCCCTGCACCGACCTGGATACGAATACGGGATGTTTGCGATATAAAAGAAAAGCCCACTCGTTATTATCGCCATATGTGAGAAATACTATCTTTACCGGAAGCTTGGCCGCCAGAGCCTTCTGGATGATACCCGCGCACCCCAAGACCTCATCATCCGGATGCGGAGCCATGATCAGCACGCGGTCCTGCGCCGTTAATTCAACCTCCGGAAAGCCCTGCTCATCGGAAGCCAAAGCAGGGCACAACCATAAAAAAAACAATATAAAAACTAAAAAATTAGCCCTTTTTATCATTAAACTTTCCTCCCGAAAATAAGGGTATAATGTATGGACGCGGCATTATCGTTAGGCAGAAAAACCGGATAACGCCGCACAACACTAAATCCCGCGCGCGAGAAGAACTCGCCGGCCGGCCTGTTATCCTCAAGCACGCTGGCGTGTATACCTTTAACGCGCTCTGATCTGGCCTGTTCGATAAAACGCTCGATCAGGCGCCGGCCCAGGTGCCGGCCCCGGTAACCATCGCGCAGATTTATATGCATATGCGCCGGATAATCGACAAAAGGCATATCGCGGCGCAGGCCTCCCCGTAAAATGCTTTTTACACCCGCCTTGAACATCCTCATTGTCTCTCTGCGCCAGAGCAATCCGCTCATAACAGCCCTTACCAGGCATCCGGGCATGATCCGCCAAGCCATCACCCTTGAATAACGGGCGCTATCCAGGCAGCCGCTAAGATAACCGACCACCTTCTGTTCGCATTCAGCGACCCACAAAGCGTGCGGTTCATAATCGGTATAATAACGCATCAGCATCTCCGCCGCCATCTTGCGATCGGAAAAAAAATCCTCAATGGGCTTGCCGCGGTCGGCAGTATCACAGGCAATATCCCATACTGCCTGGCGGTCCGCGGTCCGGTATAAACGTATCAGGGTCTCATCGGTCATAGATCAGGGGTTCCCGTTTTTTGATCAATCCTGCCAATTTGTTACGTCGTCAGAGCTTTCCAGGCCGTCTTTTCCCAAAGAGCATAAGTCATAATCATAAGTACGGTGCACTCCCGGACATTTATACTGGTATTCCTTGCCCCAGGGATCAAGAGGCTTTTTTTCCACGTAAGGACCTTTCCAATTGTGCGCTGAAGCGGGAGCCGATAACAAAGCATCCAATCCCTCTTCGGTCGTGGGAAAAGCGCCGTTATCCATCTCGTAGAGTTTTAAGGCAGTGGCAAGATTGACCCCCACGTCCGCCTTAGCTACCTGGATCCGGGCCTCCTCAGACCTTCCGGTCATGCGCGGCACCACCATCGCCGCCAGGACCCCGATAATGATGACCACCAGCATCAGCTCAACCAGCGTAAACCCCCTATTTTTCATATCCGCCTCCTTACCATTCTCTCCACTGTTTTATCCTATCTTTATCGAAGACCACCGCGTAGCGCATCGCGCTCTTTCCCGATACATACGCGTCAATATTTACGCACAGGTTCTCCGCGGCGGCGCAAACATTGCCGCTTGTAGAAAGCTCAAGCAATTCCGCCTCCTGCTGTCCCGAAAAACCGCAAAAAGAACGCAGTTTATCCAGGATCTGCGCCGTTGATTCAAAAAAGCCGTCATCCTCGGTGGCTTCAAGATCATCCGGGCCATGACGAAAAGCCTCGATATTTTCAACTAAAGACGCATCCAGCCCCAGGGCGGCTAAAACCTCTTTAGGGGCGGTATTGATATTGACCTTGCCATTGCTATGCGTGGTAATAAAATCCCTGCAACCGTTAAAGATCTCTTCCGTGAACCCCTCCACCTGCATAAGTTCCTCCTTATAAGTATATGGCTTTAAGGAAGAATTGATCACCGCCTGGGCCAGATCGTTATTTAATCCGGGCAGGCGGGCCAATATCTCGCTGGAGGAATTATTGATATTTATTTTACTCTCTTCATCGCTTAAAGTATAAATAAATTTATCGCGCCCTAATTCCTTTTCGCGCTCTTGCTTTAAACTATACAACGTATCGTAACCCAAAGAGCCGCTTTCCCGTTCCTGGCGCGCGTAAACAAGTGCGCTGCGCGCCAGATCCGACCCGATAACCCTGCCCTCCAGGCGCTTGACCAGGCTTATCTGCGCCGAGACCATCTTAAACAAGGTCACGCCCAGGATAGAAAAAAATACCAATACCCACAGGGAAATAACGATAATGCTGCCCCTTTCAATACACGGGCAGGAAGACCGTCCTGGTGAATTCTTCATCTTTAAGCTTTGCCTTCAATCTTATTGCGGCAAACACGCCGCTGTCTTCTTCCCAGATGTTCTCCCAGGAATAGGTTTTTTCCTGCGCGTCATATAACAGATACGACACGGAAAAATCATCAAGGGATGCCATTTTCTTTTCAGATAAACCCTCTTCTTCCTTCTTGGCCAGGATATCCGCCAAGGACACGAATTTTTTCAATAAGACTTTTTCTTCGCGGTTGAATTCATAGGTCATCCTTACCACCGAATCCCCCTTCAATACCGGGAAAGAAAATTTGTAAAAGTCACCCTCAAAACCTACCTGCGTGATATCCGCGCTCTGCCGTAATTCAGAACAGATCTCCTCCAGGACCAGAAGAAGATTATTTTTCGGGAATGAAATATTGCGGCTGCGGCTCCATATCCTCATCCCGGACATAAACGAAAACCCGATCCCGGCCAGGACAAAAGAAAAAACGACCGCGACCACTAAAGTCTCAACAAGAGTAAAACCCTTATTTCTGGTTCTTAATATAGCATGATACTCTGACATCTTTTTCCCGATCCGCTTCCTGCCATTTTACCGATACGTCCGCCTTAAGTAGTTTCTTCTGCCAGGTTTCCTCGTAAAAATCCTGGACCTTGACCTCTTTTACCGCGCTCCGGTTATTTACCGCCGCCTGTTCCCGTGTCATGGCGGATACAGTAAGCTTCCCTTGGAGAGCTTGTTCTTCCAAAGCATCCATCTGGGATTGCGCTATTTGCAGGGCGCTGACGCGGTCCTCCAGCGAGGCCAGCGCGGAGGCGCTGGAGAGGAAAGAACGCAGGACAAATACCGAGCCCACCGCGAAAACAGCTACGGCCACCATAAGCTCAACAAGAGTAAAACCGCGCGGCGCTTCTTTTTTTCTCATAGGGGCTCTTTAAGGAATGGCAACGCTGATAGCCGCTTCCACGCGAAGGCTGCTGGCGTATTCGTCTTTAGGCGTAATACTGAGGCTTTCCAGCCGTATCAGCAATTTGTCATCCTGGATCCTGGACAGGAAACTGACAAGCTGTTCCATAGTAGCTTCAAGGCGCAGGTCGGCCTTCATCTTCTTATATTCCTTAAACGGCTGCGGCTTATTTTCAGGGTTCAGGCTGATTATGGAAACGCCCGATTCCTGGCTCAGTTTTTCTATCTGCTTGACGAACTGGGCGGTATTCTCATCATCGCTTAAAAGTGAATCCAGATACGGGGAATATTTATTGTAATCCTGCAGGATATTGTCTTTGTCCTTCTGGATCTCCAGGGCCTCTTTTAGTTTTTCCTCTTCCACCCTTATCTGCTGCTGCAACCCCTTGGATTTAGAAGCGAAATTAAACAACGAGAACCTGCTCAATAGAAAGACCAGCACTATCGCGCCGGCAACGTAAGCTAATATCTTCTGTGTTCCGGATAATTTTATCATTGGACCGGTTTAAAATTGAGTTCGAAGTCGGTGATTTCCTTGTCTTTTAATTTACGCTTACGGGTGTATTTCGTCTGCAAGTCTTTAAAAACTCCGGAATTCTCGATATTATT
>JAQTUY010000014.1 GCA_028707105.1 Candidatus Omnitrophota bacterium
CGCCCGGCATTGTGCCCCATTGGCTGCCCGGCCAAAGTCCGGTATCGGAGCGGAATCCCATCGCGGCCTTAGTGATGGACTTGGAATCTTCTATGGCTTTGGCGACTTTGCTTTTCTCGATCGCCTTGAAAGCGTTCGGTGCGATCACCGCGGCTAATATCCCGATAACCGCGATAACGACTACTATCTCGATCAGAGTGAAGCCGGAGGCGGAATTTTTCCTTGTTTTATCATACATGGACACGCTCCCTGTTTTTAAATTAACGGTTACTGTCCTTGTATCAAAATATATCCCAGGTTACCGGCGGTGTCGCTGCCCTGCCAGACCTGGATGGTGCCCGTATGTAAATTGCCGTCGTCTAAATGTTCGTCGATCTTTATCCTTGAGGCCAGAGGTATTCTCTTGCCGGCGTTGCCGTTGGCATTATCAACCCATAAGACATGCTCTCTGCCGATGCCGTCGCCGTTCTGGTCGCCGTCATTATAATCCCACCAGTACCATCCGCCCCAGGGATTTCTGCCCCATTTTTCAAGATAGGGCCCGTCCCAGAGTGGCGACATATCCGGATCGTCGCCTTCGTCAACAAATCCTTCTCCCTGCGCGGCGCCTTGCAGCAGGTCGCCGGTCTCATCGGCCCAGTTGCTTCCCGGCCACATCCCGGTGTCGGCATACATACCGTAGGCGGCGGTCTTAATGGACTTGGAATCTGATTCGACCTTGGCTAACTTGCTTTTCTCGATCGCTTTAAAGGCGTTCGGCGCGACGATCGCCGCAAGGATGCCGATGACCGCGATGACCACTATGAGTTCGATTAATGTAAAGCCTTTACGCATCAATACCTGTCCTTTCCCCCTCTATAGTAAATATAAGACAAAATCAGTAAAAAAGCAAAAAAATCGAGCGTGAGGCGCCTTTAGTTGCCTATCCCGCAGGGGCCCGTCCCCACGTATAAATATATGTAATAATAGCCGCTTCCGGCAGTTACATTCATGATACCGTGCCTGCCGACCCTGCCTCCGTCGTTATCAAGGGCGTTGTCTATTGCCAGGGCATCAGCCAGTTCCAGTCCGGCCAATTGTATGCTTACGGCGTTAGTAATGTCCGCGCTGCCGTTGTCGTCAAGGTCGAAAGACTGCTGGTATATGTTCGTGCCGCCGATCCAGTAGGTCCCGGGATAAGTGAATCCCCCGCTGACATAACTGTGTATCAAGGGGCTAGTGTGTATATTGTCAAGGTACGGCCCGTTCCAGTTGACAGCTCCGTCCTCATTGGCGATCACGGGCGGATAAGTAAAAGAATAACTGGCTCCGGTAGCATTACGGTGGCCGTAGCCGTTAGCGCGAAAATAGAAGGGGTCGGGGAACCTTCCGGTATCGGCGTAATAATTCAAAAGAGCGGTCTTCAGGCTCTTCATATCGGCCACTGTTTTTGCCACCTGGGCCTTCTTTATGGCCTTAAGAGCGTTGGGCGTTATTATCGCCGCCAGGACCCCGATCACGGCGATGACCACGATTATTTCGATCAAGGTAAAGGCTTTTCTCATAGCTTCTTCTTGATGACGCCTCTCTAAGCAAGTATGCCCTAAAAAGAGAAGCAGGTTCTTTTAAGTCTGGCCTTCCATGGTAACGCGCATGACCTCTTCCAGCGTTGTCAACCCGGAGGTCAGTTTATCAATTGCCGCCTCCCTTAATGTGCGCATGCCTTCTTGCCTGGCTATTTCGCGTATCTCGTCGGCAGAGGCTTTTTTCAGGGCGGCGCGCTGTATGGCCGGGGAGACTTTCAGTAATTCATATATACCTGTCCTGCCTTTGAACCCGGTCATGTTACATATTTTGCATCCTCTTCCGCGGCTGAATTTCGCGCCCGGGGGGATAACATCTTTTATGCCCATTGTAACCAATATATCATCGGAGGGGACATATTCTTCCTTGCATCTTTCGCATACCCTGCGCATCAGCCTTTGAGCGATGATCCCTAAGAGGGATGATGAAATAAGGAACGGCTGGACTCCCATATCCGATAAGCGGGTAAAGGCGGTGGGGGAATCGTTAGTGTGCAGCGTCGAGAATACCAGATGGCCGGTAAGCGCGGCCTGGACCGCGATCTCGGCGGTCTCAAGGTCGCGGATTTCCCCGACCATGATGATGTTAGGGTCCTGTCTTAAAAATGACCTTAAGATAGTGACAAAGGTAAGGCCGGCCTTGGGGTTGATCGGCACCTGCCTGATGCGGGCGAATTGGTATTCTACCGGGTCTTCGACCGTCATTATATTTACATCTTCTTTGTTCAAGCGCTGCAGGGCGGAGTAGAGGGTGGTAGTTTTCCCGCTTCCCGTCGGCCCGGTGACCAGTATGATACCGTAAGGCTGGGTGATCACTTCTTCAAATCTTTTTAGTTCCGTGGTCGGGAAACCCAGATGCTCCATCCCTAAGGTAAGGTTGCTTTTATCCAAAATCCTCAGGACTATATTTTCGCCGTGCACGGTAGGGCAGGTGGAAACGCGGAAATCGATATCCTTATTTCCTATTTTCATCAGGATGCGCCCGTCCTGCGGCAGGCGTTTTTCGGCGATATCCAGCCCGGCCATGATCTTAACGCGCGAGGATATGGCGGGTTGAAGGTCTTTGGGCAGGGGGCTGCGGCGGTAGAGAATACCGTCAACACGGTAGCGCACGCCCAGGAATTTCTCTTCCGGCTCGATATGAATATCGGAGGCCCTTTCCTGGATGGCGCGTAATATCAGCAAATTGACTATTTTGATGATCGGCGCTTCTTCGCCAAGTTTGTCGCCTTCGCTCAGTTTGGTCTTGTCGATAGAAGCGATGATCTCCTGCAGGGTCCCCGACGCCCCGTAATATTGGTCTTGCGCGCTGCGGATGTCGATCTCATTGGCGAGCACCGGCTCGATGGTATATCCGGTCTTGCGGTGTAATTCGTCAATAATAAAAACGTTGGTCGGGTTGGTCATTGCCACGGTGAGGTTGTTATCTACCAGGAACACGGGGATAAGCTTGTATTTGCGCGACATATCCTCGGGGACCAGCTTGATCACGTCCGGTTCGATGATATATCCCTGGAGGTCAAATGTGGTGATGCCGGTCTGGACCGAGAGGGCGCGGTCGAATTCCTCGCGGCTCATCCATCCTTTATTGATCAGGATCTCGCCGAGCTTCTCGCCGGTAATACGCTGTTCTTCCAGGGCTTCTTTAAGCTGGGCTTCCGTGACCAGCCCCTGGTCGATAAGCATTTCTCCGATCTTCTTGTAGACTTCTGCCATATTTTCGCGGTGTGTTTACTGCTATTTCTGCGTTTCCAGCTCTCGCAGCAGTTGTTCTATTATTTTACGCCTTTGGGCCTGGTTTTTAGCTTTATCGCGCGCGTATTGCTGTTCTGTATCTTCCCGGTTTTTACGCATCAAGCTTTCTTCCAGCGCCAGCTTTTTAGCAGCGCGCTTTGCCCGCTCCTGGCTGCGCCGGGCTATTATCTGGGTGATCTTCTGCTTTTCCTGTTCGATCCTTTTTTCGATCGCCTGGGTTTCTTTGAACAGGAACTCGTACCTTTTCTTTAAGGCCTGGAATTTTTTGCTCGCGGCCGTGAAATTCTTCCTCAAGATCTTGATCCGTGAAAGAAGCTCATTTCTGTCAGATATATCATCCTGGGCCAGGAGATCATTTCCCGCGGGAAAGCCGCTCAGGCTTAAGGATAGGACCGCAATGAATATTACCCGCTTTAAGTGTAATCGTGTCACATCATTTATCTTGCGCCCCTTCAAGGCGTTTTCTTTCTTTGACTGTTTTCTTTTCGGTTTCTTTTAATGACGAGACCTTTTTCTCCTGACTCTGGATCTTGGCTTCTAATTTCTTGCCTTCCAGCGACAGGGCTTTTTGTTTTTCTTCCAGGTCTGTCAGGTATGACGCTAGATCGAGGTTCTGCTGGGTCTTCTTCATCGCTTTTTCCAGCAGGGTATTTCTTTTTGCCGTTTCCTGGGCTTGCGCGGAATACATCTCAGCTTCCAGTTTTTCCCGTTCCCGCGTTCCGTCCCTGCCCAGCCCGTATTTATCCTGGATTTGCATATGCGCTATCTCGTTGGAAGTGATGACGGTCGGCGAAACAAAGATGAGCAGTTCCGTTTTATCCGTCGAACCCACTTTGTCGCCGAAAAGCTTGCCTATTATCGGCAGGTCTCCGGCGCCGGGAACTTTAGTCGAGCCGCTGCGTACCTTAGCCCGGATCAGGCCTCCGAGCACAATGGTCTGCCCGTTTTTGATATTAACTTTGGTCTGAGCCGTGCGCACATCCGTTTCGGGAAGCTCAGGCGCTTTTGTCGCTCCCGCGGGGGCAGGCATTTCATGCCAGGCAACGATCTCTTTGACCTGGGGGTATAACATCAAAGTAATGGTGCCGTCGGGATTGACCTGGGGGGTGGCCTCCAGGACTACTCCTTCGTCGGCGTAGTCATAGGTATAGGTATACCTTGTGGTCGTTGTGCCGCCGCTGGTGCTTTCTTCCGACTCCTCGACGTCTTTTAGATAAGGGACGGTCTTGACCACGTTGATCTTGGCGCGCAGGTTGTTTACGGTAGTGATCTTGGGAGCGGAGAGGATGTTGGTCTGCATTTGGGTAGTCAGGGCTTTAAGGACGACGTTGATATTATCGTTAAATATCCCGATAGTGAAAGGATCCTGTTCGGTCCCGCTTATAGGCTCCCAGTTGATATTCCTGTAGGGGAGCTGCTGCAGAAGAGCATCGCCCGCGGCTGAACCGACGGTAGCCCCCCCTCCGATGTCCCAGCCTCCTGATTTAGCGAATAACGACCAGTTCACCCCCAGGGAATGTTCTTTTGTCAGGGTGACTTCAACTACTTTGGCTTCGATCAGGACCTGCTGGGGTTTTACGTCCACCATATTAAGGTATTCCTGGATCCGGTCCAGATTGGAGGGGTAATCTACGATCGTAATGGAATTGCTTTCCTGGTTGGGGATAATTATCCCGGAACTGGAAAGGAAATCACGCAGGGAGTTGACCTGGGCGGCTGTTTGCCCGGCGCCGGCGGCAGATCCTGTTGTGGTTGCCTCTTGGGCGCAGGCAGGATAAAGGCCGGATAATATAAAGGCCGGGCATAAGATCAAAACCAGTATTCTATTATGGATTCTTTTCATATGTTATTCCGATGAAGTGCCTGTCGGCTGTATGCTTTTTATTTCGTCAGTTTCCGCCTGTCTTTCAGTCCTCTGTTGTTCTCTTTCCGTCCTGTTTTTCGTTAAGATCTCGGGGAAGAGGTCCATTACCGATATATATTTCAACTTGTAAACCCGGGCCATCGTTTTCTGGTCGACGATCTTAAGGTATTCTTCGATCCTTTCGATATTGGTCGGATAGTCTATGATCATTATAGAATTGGGCTGTTCTCCCAGCAGGATCTTGCCTCTGGGAGAGAGGAGGTCGAATATGGTATTTACAGTCCCGCTCTGGGCCGCAGCCACCTGGCCCTCGCTGCCCGCCCCTGCCTGCTGGACCTGGACTATTTTTTTTGCTTCAATATGGCTAAGGACAAAGATCCTGGTGATCAGGTTCGGCTTTATTTTGATGATGTTCTTTTCTTTCTCCAGGATGAGGTTATTGGATTGGGCCACGGCATTTAACATATCCTCCAGGGAAATATTATTGAAGCTCGCGGTTATGGTCCCGTCGACATCTTTATCTATCAAAAGGTTAAGCTTGTAATCCTGCGCCAGGACCCGGAAAAGGTCTCTGACCTGGACTTCCCTTAGTTCTACGGAATAAACCGGCTCTTTTTTGTTATCTATCGCCTTGATGTTTATGCTCGGGGCTGCCGGGGCTTTTTGTTCCTGTTTTTGTTCGGGAGCCGGCGCCGCCTTTTTTGCTCCTTCCTGGGCAAAAACGCTTGGCCCCAGTATTAACAGGAGCGCTAAAAAGAAAAACAGATTTAAGCGAATGTTCTTGGTCATTATTTCTCCGCGGCGTCCTTGGTCTTTAATATATACTCGCTCTTGCTGGAGTCGTCTTTTAATATTACCGCTTTGGGCTGTATCTCGATTATCTTCTTTTGGCCGATGTTGTCGCCTTCCTTTAATATGGCGCCGTCAATGATCACCTTGCTGCTGGGCGGGGAGTACATTACCGCCGACAAGGTCATGTTTTCTATGAGTATCCGGCCTTGAGTCTCTTTGTAGTTTTCCTCTTCTTCCTTGGTCAGGAAGGGGTTGGTCCTGGCCAGGGCCAACTGAGCCGCTTCTTCTTCCCGGGCTTTTTCTTCTTCGGTCTTTTGTTGCACGGTCTTCATCTCCAGGCCGATGCTCTGCGCCTGGGCCATCATGGCCGCCTCTTCTTCTTCCAGGGCCGGGATTATCCTTTTTTTGACCGGCTGGTTATAAATATCCGGTATTTTTTCCTGGCATCCCGCGATAAACATAGTAAGCATGATTATAGTCATCGCCCCGTACGGCCATTTGCGCATTTTTTCTCCCGAATTAGATCCTGCCCAATATTTGCCTTAACTTCTGCAGGTCGCTTTCAGAATACTCCCGCCATTTATTGACGGCATTACGCCTGGCCTTGGGGAATATCCCCTTTTTCTCGTAGCGCAGGAGGGTCTGTTTGGACACTCCCAGCATTTGCGCTGTCTCGACTGTGTTTAAGATTTTTCTGGTCATACGCTTAGATCCTGCCCAGTATTTGCCTTAACTTCTGCAGGTCGCTTTCAGAATACTCCCGCCATTTATTGACGGCATTACGCCTGGCCTTGGGGAATATCCCCTTTTTCTCGTAGCGCAGGAGGGTCTGTTTGGACACTCCCAGCATTTGCGCTGTCTCGACTGTATTTAAGATTTTTCTGGTCATGGTTTGCTGCTACCTTCTAGCATCTTATACCCTTTGATACTATTTGATACGGTTTAAATATACTATATAACCCTAAATCCCCTTTTTGTCAAGTAAAATCTTTTGAGGCGCTAAGGATTTGTTTGAACATGCGTAACTATGGGTTGGTGTTTATTTTATGGTGTTATTTTTGCATATGTAAATAGCACGACAGTTTACTCTTGACAGCCGGGGGGGGGGGAGTAGTAAACTTAAACAATTGTTACATATACCTAATATTAAGTATATATAGCGTGTTCTATAATAGATGAGCACAGGTATTTCACATTATGGGGATATGATATTATTTGAACTGCTATAGTAAGCCAGGAATTTTTAGTCTTAAAGGAGTGCTTTATGAGTATGTGGCAGGAGGTTATAAATTTAGAAAATTATAGGCTTAATTTTAATAATTATTATGCCATTAGCGGCTTATATAATGCTTTCTTTGCCTTTTTGTTTAGCACGTTTATTTACGCAAAGAATCGGAGGAATCTTACCAATATATCTTATGGGATCTTTGGATTTTTTGTAGGAGTTTGGTGTTTTTCTTACTTTTTATGGCAAATATCTATTACGGAGAAAACGGCGTTATTTTGGAGCAGGGGATTGATGGCTGGCGCCATGTTTATTACGATCGCTTATTATCACTTCATTGTTAGTTATCTTAATCTTATTCAAAAGAAAAAAAACAGTATTATTGTTGGATATTTAATATTTTCTGTTTTTTTCGTTTTTAACTTTACTTCCCTGTTTGTGCCGGAAGTAAGGCCGATCTTGGGCTTTCGATTTTGGCCTAAGGCAGGCGTTTTATTTGCGCCATTTTTAGTGTTTTGGTTTTTTTACGCCCTATACGCGCTGTATTTATTATTAAGGATGTATAGGACCTCAAGCGGCAATGCCAAGAATCAAGCGAGATTTATTCTGATAGGTATGTTTTTTGCTTACGCGGGAGGGTCCACAAATTATCTCCCCTGGTACGGCATTGAGATCATGCCTATCGGAAACTATTTTTGTGTTTTGGCGTATATGTCTTTAACCGGTTACGCGATAATCAAATATAAAGCCCTGGAAATCGACACCGTCATCCACCGTACCATACTATGGATAGGGTCATCTATATTATTAGCTTCTCCCGGCTATTTCCTGATAAAACTCCTCCTTCCATGGCTGAAGACGCTCAACGCTTTATGGGTGACTATTTTTTCCATGGTCTTATTCCATGTTTATCTGGTGTTTTTCCGCCACTTTCAGCCTAAAGTAGACCACCTTTTCCGCCGCCGCAAATACGACTATCAGACTTTGTTGGGTAAGATCGCCGAAAAGATCTCAACTACTATCAGCATTGAAGACCTGACAAAACAGCTCTTGAATGAGATATGCGAGGCGATGTACCTGCGTAATGCCGTATTCTACGTCCTGGATGATGATGGTTCCAGGTATCATCTCCTTGGCAGGCGTGGCAATGATCAAGTAGATGGCGCCATACAGATTAATACTTTGGAGATATTCACCGCGCAGGAAAGGGAGGCTCTTCCCTTGGCTCAAAGAGAGATTTCTTGCCAGAATAACTCCCTATGTTCTTGGATAGCCGAACACAGGGATGTCATTGAAAGAGAGCAGGTAGAAGCCGACCCTCAATATGAGAGCATAAAGCAGCAGGTGCTGACCTGCTTTAACGACCACAATATCGAGCTTATCGTGCCCGTTGTAGTCAATGATCAGGTAAATGCCATTCTGGGGTTAGGCAAGAAAGAAAACCTCCAAAGCTATACCGTAAAGGATCTTGAACTGCTCAAAAAGCTCGGGCAGGAAGCGGGTGTTACGGTATTCAACGCCCTGCATTATAAAGATCTCGCGGAGAAGGAAAGGCTTGATGAAGAAATGAAGATGGGCCGGCAGATACAGGTCAATCTCTTGCCTGCCGAGATCCCCTTGACAGAGGGTATCAAATTGCGCGGCATGATGTTCCCGGCCAAGGAGATCGGGGGTGATTATTATGATTTTGTGGACCTGCCGTCAGATAATGTCGGTATAGTCATCGGTGACGTCTCCGGAAAAGGCGTAGCCGCGGGCCTGCTTATGGCTATGGCCAAAACCGCTATCCACAGTTTTTCCGGGAGTTCCCTTTCTCCCAAGGAAGTGCTTTTAAGGACCAACGCTATCCTGCAAAAGAGCACTAAGGGCCAGAAGTTCATGACTATGCTTTATTTACAATGGAACGCCCCGGAAAGGAAACTCACCTATTCTTCGGCCGGCCATGAGCATATCCTTGTTTTCCACGCGGATAGCGGCAAGGTGGAAGCCATCATGAGCGGCGGTTTTATGCTGGGAATGATCCCCGATATAGCCGGCTTCTTAGAGGACCGCCAGATCAGCCTCAAATCTAAAGATAAGGTCGTTCTTTATACTGACGGGGTCACCGAAGCTCGTGACCCGCAGGAGAATCTTTATGGCCTTGAAAAGTTAATTCAAGCCGTAGAAAAACACGGTTTGAAACCAGCCGATGAATTGATCGCTGCCATAAAAGACGAGGTCTACGCTTTTATCGGCACCCGCGAACAATACGATGACATTACCCTGGTGGTAATGGAGGCGACGTAGGAATAAAAGCCCGCGCTTAGTTCAAAATCACCCCCTAAGTTTATTCTTTGCTAAACCCATGTTTATTGGTATAATATCCGCTATAATGATTTATAGGTAAATATGGAGGTACTATGGATGAAATTCTTGAAATATTGCAAAAAGACGCCAGGATCACGCCGGAAGAGATAGCCAAGCTTACCCGCCGCAGCCTTGCCAGCGTTAAGCAGGCGATCAGGAAATATGAAAAGGATGGGGTCATTGTAGGGTATAAAGCGGTGATAAACAGGGAATTGATCAAGGATGAGGATTCCGAGGTCAGAGCGCTGATCGAGGTAAATATCGTGCCCCAGAAAGATGTCGGGTTTGATAAGATCGCCGAGCGGATATACCAATTTCCTGAAGTTTCCAACTGCCTGCTTATCTCCGGGACGTATGACCTGCTGTTGATCGTCGAAGGCAAGAATATCCATACTGTCTCCAGGTTTGTTTCCGAGAAGCTCTCGCCGATGGAGAATGTGCGGGGTACAGTTACCCATTTTATGCTCAAAAAATACAAGGAAGACGGGGTTATTTTAAAACACAAAGAAGAGAACAAGAGGATCGCAATTTCCTATTAAGATGATATCTAAAAAAGTCGAACAAATGCAGCCCTCCGGCATCCGGGCTTTTTTTGACCTGGTGCTGGGGATGAAGGATGTTATCTCCCTCGGGGTGGGTGAGCCGGATTTTGTCACTCCCTGGCAGATACGCGAGGCCGGTATTTATTCCCTGGAGCAGGGGTTTACCAGCTATACATCCAACAAGGGGCTTTATAAATTAAGGTTGGGAATAAGCCGCTACCTTAAGACCAAGCATAACCTTGAGTATTCGCCCGACGAGGAAATGTTGATCACCGTCGGCGCCAGCGAAGGGCTGGATCTGGTTTTGCGCGCCATTATGAATCCGGGGGATAAGGTCCTGGTTTCTTCTCCCAGCTATGTTTCTTACGGGCCTTTGGCGGAACTGGCAGGCGGCGAGGCGGTATATATTGATACCGCGAAAAATAATTTTAAGCTTACTCCGGCAGTGTTGGAGAAGCATATTGATAATAAGGTCAAGGCTTTGATCCTGAATTACCCGACCAATCCTACGGGGGTATCTTACACCAAAAAAGAATTAAGCGAAATAAACAGGGTACTTCTAAAGCATAAGGTCCTTTGTATCGCCGATGAGATCTATGCCGACCTGACCTATGATTTTGAGCATACGGTATTTGCTACCCTGCCGGGAGCAAAGGCCAATACGATATACCTTGACGGATTTTCCAAAAGCTACGCTATGACCGGCTGGCGGGTGGGGTATGCCTGCGGCCCGAAGGAAATAATCGCCGCAATGACCAAGATCCACCAGTATACGATAATGTGCGTCTCCATTACCAGCCAGATGGCGGCCTGCGAAGCCCTGCAGGCGGGCAGGAAGTCGGTTGAGGAGATGAAGCGCGAATATAAAAGGCGCAGGGAACTCATTGTCGGCGGGCTTAATGATATCGGCCTGGAATGCCATATGCCGCAGGGCGCTTTTTACGCCTTTCCCTGCCTGAAAGAAACAGGGATGAAGGCTATGGAATTTGCCACCAAGCTTCTCAAGGAGCAGAAAGTGGCAGTAGTCCCCGGCACTGCTTTTGGTAAAGGGCTTGAGGATTATATCCGCATATCCTACGCCTCCAGCATGGACAACCTTAAAGAGGCCATTTTAAGGATGGATAGCTTTATAAAAAAGAACTGCAAATAGGAGGATGACAGTATGAAAGGCAAGACCAAGCAGGACATTCTAAAGATAGTAAAAGAGGAGAAGATAAAATTTATCCGCCTCTGGTTTACCGACGTGTTGGGTTTCTTAAAAGGGTTTGCCATTACCGCCAACGAACTTGAGGGCGCCTTGGAAGACGGCATGGGCTTTGACGGTTCCTCTATCGAAGGTTTTGCCCGCATCGAGGAATCGGATATGATCGCCCGGCCCGATCCTTCCACCTTTGCCATTATACCTTGGAGGCCGCATGAATATTCGGTAGCCAGGATGTTCTGCGATATTTATACCCCTGACGGCAAGCCTTTTGCCGGCGACCCGCGCTATATCTTAAAAAGGAACCTGGAGCGCGCGGCTAAAATGGGCTATACCTTTAATGTCGGCCCGGAACTGGAGTATTTTTATTTTACCAACGCTACCAGCACGGAGGTTCTGGATAAGGGCGGATATTTTGACCTTGCCCCGCTGGATGTGGCGCAGGATCTCAGGCGCCAGACAATTTTGACTTTAGAAGATATGGGTATCACCGTAGAATACAGCCACCATGAAGTCGCGGCCAGCCAGCATGAGATAGATCTGCGTTATTCCGACGCGGCGACTATGGCGGATAATGTGATGACCTATCGCCTGGTAGTAAAAGAGATCGCCCGCCAGCAGGGAGTATATGCCACATTTATGCCCAAACCGGTATTCGGCATCAATGGCTCGGGTATGCACGTGCACCAGTCATTATTTAAGGGCAGCAGCAATGCCTTTTTTGACGCGCACGATAAATACCATCTTTCCAAGGTCGGTCGAGCTTACACTGCCGGTTTATTAAAGCACGCGCAAGAGATCACTTCCGTGACCAGCCAGTGGGTGAATTCTTATAAGCGTCTTGTCCCCGGCTATGAAGCTCCCGTATATATCTGCTGGGCGAATATGAACCGGTCCGCTCTGGTGCGCGTGCCGCAGTATAAACCCGGAAAGGAAAAGGCTACCCGGATCGAATACCGTTCACCTGATCCGGCGTGTAACCCGTATTTGACATTCTCGGTGATGCTGGCCGCGGGCCTGGATGGTATCGAAAAGAACCTGAAATTATCCGAGCCGTCGAATGACAACATCTATGAGATGTCCGAGGAGCAAAAAAAGAGGGCCGGTATTGATTCGCTTCCCGATGATCTTCTCGAAGCAATAAAACTCACTGAGAAGAGCCAGGTGGTCAGGGAGGCTCTGGGCGAGCCGTTATTCAGCCATTTCATCCGCAACAAGAAGATGGAATGGGATGAATACAAGGCCCAGGTTACCCAGTACGAAATAGACAAGTATTTGCCTATTCTTTAAGTAGAGACAAAAAACGGGGTCAGACCTATTTTTTCCGTTATCGGGTAGCAATAAAAAATAGGTCTGACCCCGTTTCGCTAGGATCAGACATGGACTTTGACGTAATAGTTATTGGAGCAGGACACGCAGGCATAGAAGCGGCTCTGGCAGCATCGCGGATGGGCTGCAAGACCCTTTTAATCACCTTGCGCCGCGATACTATCGGCCTAATGTCTTGTAATCCGGCGATCGGTGGGGTAGGCAAGGGGCAGTTGGTCAAAGAAATCGACGCCCTGGGCGGAGAAATGGCCAAGGCTGCCGATAAGACCGGGATCCAATTCCGCATCTTAAACCGGAGTAAAGGCGCCGCGGTGCAGTCATCCCGGGCGCAGGTGGACCTTCTGGCTTATCGCGATTATATGACCGGCGTGGTGTCGGTTCAGGAAAACCTGAAGATCAAGGAAGCCGAAGCAGAGAGTTTGATCGTCAAAGACGGCGCGGTCCGGGGTATCGTAACAACCGGTAAAGAAAAAATATCAGCCGGGACTGTCGTGATCTGTCCCGGTACTTTTTTGGACGGCCTTATCCACGTAGGTATGAGCCATCACAGCGGCGGCAGGATAAATGAACCGGCGGTTAAAGGATTGAATAGTAATTTAATCGAGCTCGGATTTAATCTCCTGCGTTTTAAGACCGGGACCTGCCCGCGCCTTGACCGCAACACTATAAATTTTTCCAAGCTTGCTCCCCAGGCGGGTGACATCGATCCGGTGCCATTTTCTTTTTCAACCGGCCGGATCAGCCAGGAACAAATCCCCTGCCATATCACCTATACAAATCTCCAGACTCATCAGATAATCCGGGATAACCTGGATCGCTCTCCTTTATTTTCCGGAGTCATCCAGAGCACGGGGGTGCGTTACTGTCCGTCAATAGAAGATAAGATATTCAAGTTCGCGGATAAGGAAAGGCACCATATATTCCTTGAGCCTGAGGGTTTGAATACCGACCAGGTCTATCCTAACGGACTGTCTACTAGTTTGCCCGAAGATGTCCAGTTGATGATGTTACATAGTATTGAAGGCCTGGAGGATGTTAAGGTGATGCGCTTTGGCTACGGCATCGAACACGGCGTAGTCGAGCCGACTCAAGTTTACCCTAGCCTTGAGACAAAATTGATCACAGGGTTATATTTGGCAGGCCAGATCAACGGCACTACCGGTTACGAGGAGGCGGCAGCCCAAGGCCTGGTTGCGGGAATAAACGCGGCCTTAAGGATAAAGAATAAGGAGCCTTTGGTTTTGGACCGCTCCAGCAGTTATATCGGGGTGTTGATTGATGACTTGACAACCAAGGGAACGAACGAGCCCTATCGGATGTTTACCTCGCGGGTGGAATACCGCCTGCTCCTGCGCGAGGACAATGCCGACCTGCGCTTGCGCGAGATCGGGTTTAAGGCAGGCCTGGCCTCAAAACAGGATCACCTCAAGACCGCCAAAAAGAAGGAGTCCCTGCTTAAGGCAATGGAGTATTTAAAAAAGAAGCGCGTGATGCCCGGCGCATCCGGCGGTCCGGATATTAAAAAGCCGGTTACCCTGGAGGAGTTCTTACGGCGTCCGGAGGTGAGTTTTAAGGATATTAAGAATTTTGACCATTTAAGCGAAAGCGGCATACCGGACAGCGCTTTTAAGGCGGCTGAGGTAGAGGTTAAGTATAGCGGTTTTATCCGTCGGCAGCTTTCCGAGATAGAAAAGTTCAGGAATTTGGAGAAGATCAAGCTTCATTCGGATATGGATTATACAAATATCCCGGGGCTTTCGCGTGAGATAAAAGAGAAGCTGAAAAAATTTAAACCCATAAACCTTGGCCAGGCCGGCAGGATCTCCGGGGTCACTCCGGCGGCTGTTGCGATCTTGATGGTTTATTTGAGGAAGGCAAAATGAAAAAAGACAATTACGCCCAGCTTAAGAAGTTTTGCTTAGGATTGGGAATAAACCTTTTTGGGGTCGCCGATGTTTCTTTGATAAAGAAGGATTTTTTGCTTGATCCTGTTTTATTGGAAAAATTAGACCGGGGGATCTGTCTGGGTGTAAGGTTATCCTCCGGGATATTGGATGAAATATCTTCCCAGCCGACCAAGATATATTATTACCATTACCGGCAGGTGAACGCTTTGCTCGACCAGGCTGCGCTGCGGCTGACTAATTTTATCCAGGGTAAGGGTTATGAAGCTGTGCCCATACCCGCTTCTCAAGTCGTGGATTGGGAAAAACAGTCCGCGCATCTTTCGCATAGAAAAATAGGATATTTGGCCGGCCTGGGATGGATAGGGAGGAATAATCTTCTAGTGAATAAAAAACTGGGCAGCCAATTTCGCCTGGTCACGATCTTAACCAGCATGCCTCTTAAAACCGATAAGCCCGTTAAGGATAACTGCGGCGCTTGCCATCTCTGCGTCCGGGCCTGCCCCGCGGGAGCTATTCAAGAGAACTCCGGTGAATTTGAAATGTCCAAGTGCGTTGATAAGCTGAGGGAATTCCACAAAAAACATATTGTGGAACAATACATCTGCGGCGTATGCATCAGGGTCTGCCGCGGCCGTATGTAATCCCCTTGACCATCCCGGCATTTAGTTTATAATACTATCTTATGCTCGGCCAAACCATCGCTAACCGCTACAAGTTAAACGAAGAATTAGTCTCCGACTCTCTTATAACCCTCTATAAATCTTTTGATCAGCACGACAATAAACCCGTCCTTTTAAACCTCTTATCCGAAAAATCTCTTAGCCGTCCACTGGAAGTGCAACTGCGTTTTAAAAGAGCAGTTGAACAAGCCTCTAAGCTTAGTTCTTCCAACATCCTTAAGATACTCCAAGTAAGCGAATCCGATAACCAAACCGTTCTTATCCAGGAGTACTTTGAAGGAGAGCCTCTTTCTAAATTCTTAAACCAGTCCTGGGATACAGACAAAGCCGTCGGCCTAATACTTCAAATCGCTTCTGCATTATCAGCAACCCATGAGCAGAATTTAAACCACCAATCAATTAAACCCCAGCACATACTTATAGATAAAGCCGATACCGTAAAACTTTTTAACTTCGGTTATTCCATTATTCAAGATATCAGCCGCATCACCGAAAAAGAAGAGATCATCTCAACCTTTAGTTATCTCTCTCCTGAATCAAGTGGGATCTTGCGTAAACCCGTAGATTCAAGATCCGATATTTATTCTTTGGGCATACTTTTCTATCAACTCTTAACCGGAAGATTACCTTACATCGCGGATGATATCTCAGGGCTTATCCATCAGCATATAGCCTCCAAACCCAGTCCACCCTCTAAGGCCAATAATAAGATAGCGCCGGTTTTAGATAACATAATCCTTCGGCTTATCGCTAAAGAGCCTAGCGAGAGATATCAGGGGCTTAAAGGCTTGATTGTTGACTTAAAAGAATACCAGGCTCAAAGAAAACAAGGTAAAGCCCTAATTGACTTTGAAATAGCGCGGCAGGACCGTCTTACTCAACTATCCTTTTCAACAAAGCTCATCGGTAGAGATAAAGAATTAAACGAGCTCAACAATTTACTTAATAAGGCTACCCAAGGCCAGGGTTCTCTCGCTTTTGTATTTGGTGAGCCCGGTATCGGCAAGTCCAGATTAATAGATGAACTCCGCGGTTCTATCCATTCCCTTAACGGCCTCTTCTGCGGCGGCAAATGCTATCAGTTTGAATTCAGGACTCCCTATAAAGTTTTTTCCGAGGCTATCGATGCCTATATTGAGAAGGTAAAGCGCCTTTCTCAAAAAGAACAAGAAATCCATATTAAACGCATTAAAGATACTCTTGGCGAGTTGGGAGGAGAGGTAGTCAAAATTTCCCCTACTTTGACTGATCTCATCGGTACGCCGCCTAAGCTGGTAGAATTGGAGCCTGAAAAAGAAAAAATAAGGTTTTTGATCACGGTCACTAATTTTCTAGCCTCGCTTAGTTCAAATGAGGTTCCACTGTTAATGTTCTTAGATGACTTGCAGTGGGTAGATGACGGAAGCCTTGAAATATTGGAAAGGCTTGCCGAGAAACTTCAAAATAGCCCGCTTAATCTGATTGTAAGCTATCGCGATACAGACGTTGATCAAAACCACCCGTTAGTCCAGTTAATTAAAAAGCTTAAAGATAAACAAATAGGTCTTTCTGAATTGGCGGTTAGATCCTTAAGCATCGCTGAGACTAGCCAAATGATCTCTCAGATCATTATGGAGAAGGAGGAGTCGGTATTGTCCTTAGCTCAAGAGCTCAATGAGCGGGCCCAGGGTAACCCTTTTTTTACCTTAGAGCTCTTGCATTCGCTGGTAGACTCTAAAGTTATCTATTTAAAAGACGACCACTACACCTATGATTTGATCCAGCTAAAAAGCGCCAACCTTCCCACTACCATAGTAGAGGCGGTCTTAAAGCGTATGAAGGACCTCTCTGAGATCGCGCTCCAGATACTTTCTTACGCCTCGATCATGGGCAAAGAGATACAGTTTGAATTACTCATCGACTTGACCCAGCGCCCCATAGACCAGATTGTGAATTCTATAGAAGACGGTGTCCAAAACCAGCTTCTTTACCGTGATATCACGGGCGAGGAAAATATCTTTTTCATGCACGACCGTATCAGGGAAGCGTTTTATCAAAGAGTATCCGAGGAAGAGCGCATACCCTTGCATAGGCATATCGCGGAAGTCATTGAAGGGCAGAATAAAGATAATACCGGATCTGTTTTGTATGAGCTCGCGTATCATTTTAATCAAGCCAAAGTGGAAGATAAGGCTCTGGAATATTCAATACCCGCGGCTAATAAAGCGAAATCTTCCTATGCTAATACTCTTGCCATAAGCCTGTACAATACCGCGAAAGAAATATTGGAGAAGCAGAACAAAAAAGCATCTAAGGAATATATCGAAGTATTGGAAAATCTGGGTGAAGTATACAGGTTGGCGGGAGCATATGAAAATTCCGTGCTTGTTTTTAAGTCATGCGAATCTCTTATCCCGGCGCAGGACAGATTGCGCAAAACCCAGGTCTTGACCAAAATGTCAGCGACTCTATGGGAAAAAGGAGAGGTGGAGAGCACCATTGATGTATTAGGGCAAGCGTTAAGAATATTGAAGGTCAGGTTCTTCACTACGAACGCGGGTGTAATCTTAGGAATATTAAAAGAATTTACCAGACAGATGTTGCACACTTGGTTTCCAGCCTTTTTTATTAGGAAGAAATATAAAGCATCTTCAGAGGATATCGTAGTTGTTCGGTTGTTACATAAATTGGCGCTTGCTTACTATTTCTCGGATATGAATAAGTGTTTTTATCTTTGGTTGAAATCTTATAATATGTCTGAAAAACTGGGGCCTTGCATAGAGCTGGCATATAATTATTTGTATGGATTGCCGGCTTGGTCTACTTTTCCCTGGTTTAGCCGGGCTTTCCGGGATGGGCGGAAGGGCTTAGAGATAGCCGTTAATTTGGGAGATAAGATCAGGGAGGGTTCGGCATATGGTTTTTTTGCGTTATGCGCATTCTTATCAAATAAGACTAAAGAAGGAGTCCAGTACGGAAGAAAAGGCATAAGTATACTAAAAGGGCTTGGTGAATACTGGGAATTAGGGATGTCTTATGTCTTCGGAGGCATGAATTGTTGGTTATCAGGAGACTTCGTGGAATCAGAAAAAAACCTGGACGAATTAATCCGTATGTCCAAAGATATAAAAGCATTACAACCTTTAGAATGGGGATTGGCTAATAGAGGTTTTTTGTTCTGTTTTAAGGGGGATATGGATGAGTCCATTCTTAAGGATATAAAAGATAGCATTAAAATAACAGAAGAAATTCATGATAATGGTAACTTAGTCCGTTATTGGGGCATATTATCATATGCATATTTACGCTTAAGAGATTATTTGCGATCTATTGAGGCTTCAGAAAAGGCAGTCGAGTTATTTCCTACCCACAATAATAAAGCGGGATGGGCTTATGAGATTTTTCCAATTGGCGCTCAAGTTTATCTGGACGCCATTTCCGAAATTAGTTTATCACCTGAACAGAGAAAAAAATATCTCAAACGCGCCGCGTGGTTTTGTAAAGAATCATTCAGTTGGGCCAAGAATTTCCAATTCTTCCTTGCTTGGTCCCTCCAGGTCAACGGCACCTATTATTGGCTTACAGGCAAGAAGAAGGCTGCCGTTAAAACCTGGGAAAAAGGTATCAAGTTCTTACGTGAGAAGACCGAAGATAAATATCGCTTAGCCTACATCCTCCTGGAGGAAGCCAAGTTCCTGCTAAGTGATAACCCCCAGGACAAAAAAGCCCTGGGCAATCTCCTGGAAGCCAAAGAGCTCTTCAGTAGTATGGGCTGTAAGCTGGACTTAAAGACCTGTAATGAATTGCTTCAGAAGATCATGCCCTCAACCGAAGGCTTAGAGGGAAGAGAAGCCCTGACCCAGAGACGCCATCTTGAGAGCCTGCTCTCAACTACCCGGGCCATCGGCTCAGTCTTTGACTTGGATGAGCTGCTAAACAAGATCATGGACTATGCCATCACCGTAACCGGAGCAGAACGAGGCTTCCTCCTGCTCTATGATGATAAGACCAGCCAACTCTCTCTTAAGCTCTCTCATGGCTTCAACGCCCTGGAAGCCTTCTCCTTTGAGAGCTCCCGTGTCTCCCTGGAGCTGATCCATGAAGCTGAGAAGCAAAAAGATACCCTGATCGCTTCATCAGACCAGGCTCCTACCCCCAAGATCCAAAACGAGCTTAAAAGCTACAATGTAAAACAAGCTCTCTCAGCCTATCTAACTAGCAGGGACAAGCCTATAGGTATCCTCTACCTGGATAACCAGCTCTCCTCAGGTACCTTCGGCAAGCAGGAACTGGAGTTGATGCAGTCCTTCGCAGTCCAGGCCAGCGTCTCTCTGGAGAACGCCCACCTGGTCTCAGACCTCTTAGACCAGGCACGCTTAAGGCAGGAGCTGGAGCTTGGCCGGGAGATCCAGATGGACCTTCTGCCTAAAGTCACACCCGTCATCCCCGGCCTTAAGCTCTCCGGCCTTATGCTCCCGGCCAAGGAGATAGGAGGGGACTACTATGACTTCCTGGTCCACAAACCCCAGCCTGCTCAAGGAACAGACTCCTCTACTGCAGAGCGCCTCTCGGTAGTCATCGGTGACGTCTCCGGCAAAGGTGTAGCCGCAGGCCTGCTCATGGCCATGGTCAAGACCTGCCTCTATGCCCT
>JAQTUY010000015.1 GCA_028707105.1 Candidatus Omnitrophota bacterium
ACACGACTCCGCAAAACGGATATCTTATTATAGCAGACAAAGCGTTCTTTGCAAGTATAAAATTTGCCACAAGGCAACACCAACGCAATTCCTCATAAGCGTTGGGTGCAGGCCACAAGGCAACACCCACGCAATGCCAAATAGCGTGACGTGTAAATATTGTGCTAGCGGGTGGCTCGGGTCGTGTGCGCGGGGCGTGGAGGCAAGGAGCGGGCAAGGTTCACCCGCTATTTGCGTAGCAGGTGAGAGCGACGCAGCCGACCCGAGCGATGTTTTGCCTCGCAGGGGCAAAACGAGCGTCCCCAAGCACACGACCCGAGACAGGACCCGCTAGAAACAATATTAATAATATTGCTACTTGACTTCACGGCTTTTTGTGTTATAATTTCCGAATTCATCCATTTGAAGAGGGATGAAAGTATAACATTTTAATAAGTTTCGGGAAAATGCCGCCGCGGCAGTTTTCCCGTCGAGAAAGAGGGAATTCCCATGAAGAAACATCTAAAAACCCCAACTATAATCGTTGCCAAGCGCCGCCATGGATTCCGCAAGCGCATGAAGACCGAGCACGGCAGAAATGTTATTAAGCGCCGCAGGCTAGCCGGCCGGCGTAAACTCTCCATATGATCCGTAAAGCGGTCCTTTGTCTTATATGGATTTATCAGCAGGTTTCAAAGCATCTTTTTATAGCCAAGGTATGCCGTTTTTATCCCAGCTGCTCGGAATACACCAGGCAGGCAGTTGTCAAATACGGTGTTGTCCGGGGCGGGCTTAAGGGAATGCGTCGCTTGAGCCGCTGTCATCCATTTAACCCAAGCTGTGGTTACGACCCTCTAAAATAAAATGACTAACGAAAAAAGGCTTTTATTAGCGATAACCTTATCTTTATTGATTGTAACTGGGTGGTCTTTTGTTACCTCCAAGATGTATCCACAGCAAAAGCAACTAGTTACAGCAACCAAACCTGCAGCGCAGCAGCCTGCGGCTGCAAAAGCGCCGATTGTCCAATCTTGGGACGAGTCGTCCCTTCAGAATTTTTACCTGCCTAGTCAGGATATTGAATTCGCCCTTCCTTACGCAACACTTAAGAAAGCGATTTTTAAAGATTATCAAAACTCGGCGTTCGATCTGCACACTGGCTTCCTTTTACCTGATAAAGAGCTGCTTTTTAAAGTATCCCAGAATGGACATAAAATCACATTTGTTCACCAGGATACAAATAAGCGGATTACTAAGGTATTCTCATCTCCTAAATCTAAATATAATATGGAGTTAGGTATTACGATTGAGAACCTGGGTTCCGCGCCTATTAGCCTGGAATATCCTTTAGTTATTGGTGAGCTTAAAATTCAGAGTGGACATTTCGCCGAACGCTTAAAAGAGATATATTTCGCGGAAAAAGAGAAGGTTGTGCACTTGTCGCCTTTTAGAAATTACTCCACTTCCGGAGAGATCAAGTTTGCCGGCTTCAGGGATCGGTATTTTTGCGTTGTGGTCCAGCCCGAGCAATCGGGGTACAAGGGGTATATTAAGAAAATTTCTAATGAGCACAGTGAAATGGGCATTGTTTATCCCTTAAAAATATTGCCGGGTCAAACTCAGCAGTTAAATTTTCATATATATTTGGGACCGCAGGAGTTACAGCTCCTAAAAGCTTCAGAGGTAGAGTGGGGGGCGGTTGTTTACTACGGGATATTTGATGCCATTGCCCGAGCGCTGATGCAAGGGCTCAGATTCATTAATAATATTGTCGGCAATTGGGGCCTGACCCTGATCTTATTAAGTGTGGCAATTTATTTTATTCTCTTCCCATTGAGTATCAAGCAGATGCGTTCAATGAAGAGGATGCAGGAAATTCAGCCCAAGGTTGAGGAGTTAAGGGCAAAATATAAAAAGGATGCCAGTGAGCTGAATAAGAAGGTGCTTGAGCTGTATCAGAGAGAGAAGGTTAATCCGTTCTCCGGGTGTTTGCCGATGATCCTCCAGATTCCCATATTCTTTGCGCTTTATCAGGGGCTAATCCGCTCAATTGAATTGAAGGGCGCGACTTTTTTGTGGATCAAAGATCTGGCTGAGCCGGATAAGCTCATTTCCTTGTCCCAGGCTATACCATTTGTGGGGAAGGATATAAATATCTTGCCGGTATTAATGGCGATTTTGATGTTCTTTCAGCAGAAATTGACTATGACTTCGTCGGGAGCTAGCTCAACCGCTGCCGAGCAACAAAAGATGATGATGTATATTATGCCGGTTTTATTTGGTGTAATATTCTATAATATGCCTTCTGGCCTGGTGCTGTATTGGTTCGTGAACAGCATTTTGATGCTGGTATTCCAATTACGGATGACCCAGCAGTCTGTCAGTAAACAGGGGATAATCGATGTCTAAGAACAGAGTTGAAGTTGAAGGCAAGACTATAGAAGAGGCAATAGATAAGGCTTTGCAGGAGCTGAAACTCCCGCGCAGTAAGGTTAAGATCGAGATTATCTCTGAGGAAGAGAAGGGCCTTTTTGGGATGGCCGGCGCCAAGCCCGCCAGAGTGCGGGTGAGTATTAAGGGCAAAGAAAAGACTTGACAATTTGGTTAATTTTAGGATAATTAAGTTATAACAACGCGACAATGTTCCCCGTGAAAATGTTTAACTTGGAACACTTTCATTATTCTATAAATTAGTATGTTAAATCCATGGTATATAACCGGCTTTTGCGACGGAGAAGCAGTATTTACCTATAGCAAAGCAGGAGGGACTTTCGGCCTGTATTTTGCTATTAAGCAAAAAGAGGACAACCGGCAGATCATAGAGGACATCCAGAGATATTTTAAATACCTAGGGACGATCTACCGTGGTAAAGAGGCTCAACCCGGCGCCTATTATCGTGTGACTAAAATAAGCGAGCTCAAGACGATAGTAGAGCATTTTGATAAGTATCCGCTGCAGAGCAAGAAAAAATTGGAAGCCTACAGGATTTGGCGCGAGATGGTAGTCTACAAATCGGAAAATTACCGTGGCATAGATTATGACCGGCTTAGCGGCATGGCAGAAAAGCTTTCCAGCGTCGGCGCCCAGGGCCGCGTAAGAAAAGTGCATACTGTATAATGGGTAAAATCCTTACAATTTGTAACCAGAAGGGCGGGACAGGCAAGACCACGTCGGCGATCAATATCGCTACTTATATGGCGCTCGCCGGAAGAAAAGTTCTCTTGGTGGATCTAGATCCCCAGGCCAATGCCACAAGCGGTGTGGGGGTTGATAAGCACAAGATCGAGAAGGGTACCTACCATATCCTGCTGGATGAATTAGAAGCGCAGAAAATAATCCAATCTACGGCAATTGAAAATCTCAGTCTTGCTCCGGCAAATCTGGATTTAACCGGCGCCGAAGTAGAGTTAGTCGGCGCGCTAGGCAGAGAGTACCGCTTGAAGAAAGCTTTGCAATCAGCCCGGGAAAATTTTGATTATATTCTTTTAGATTCGCCGCCGTCGCTGGGGCTGCTGACCATTAATGCTCTCTGCGCCTGCGATGGGGTTTTGATACCGGTGCAATGCGAATATTACGCGCTGGAAGGATTGTCGCAACTCATTAATACAGTTAAACTTGTGAGAGAAAATCTAAATCCGGCCCTCTTGATCGAAGGTGTATTTTTAACCATGGCCGATTTTCGGACTAATTTAACCCGCGAGGTTATTAATGAGACCCGGCGTTATTTTTCCGAGGGAGAAATAAAAGAGAAGGTTTATCAGACAGTGATCCCCAGAAGTATTCGCCTGGGTGAGGCGCCTAGCTTTGGCAAGCCGATCGCCTTTTATGACCCTGAATCTATCGGCGCCCTCAAATATTTAGCTTTAACCAACGAAATTTTGGGATTACCCATACCGGAAAGCAATTTGGACAATATTGAAGGCTCAAAAGAAGCCTAATTTCTAGATTGGACAATATTATAGGTGGCTTATGGAAAGAAAAGTTCTGGGCAGAGGTATCAGTGCTTTAATTCCCCCCAAGGAACTGGAAGCGGGAGAGCACACTGAAAAGATTGTTTTTTTAGGAGTGGATCAGGTTCAGCCTAATCCTTTTCAGCCGCGTAAGGAATTTGATAGTGAGAGCCTGGAAGAGCTGACCCAGTCGATCCGGGAAAAAGGGATAATCCAGCCGATCCTGGTCCGCCGCCGGGGAGATATTTATGAACTTATCGCCGGTGAAAGGCGTTTTCGCGCAGCTAAGTCATTGGGTATCAATGAGATACCGGCTATTATAAAAAATGTGGATGACGAAGAATCGTTAGAAATTTCCCTGATCGAGAATATCCAGCGCCAGGAATTAAATCCTATTGAAGAAGCTCACGCCTATCAATACCTGATCGATAAATTTGGCTTGACCCAGGAATCTGTCAGCGATGTTGTGGGGAAGGCCAGGGTATCTATAACCAATACCCTGCGCCTTTTGAAATTGCCATTGGAGATACAGGAAGAGATAAAGAACGGACGGATCTCTTATGCCCACGGAAGGGCGTTATTGGAAATGGATGATGCCAATAAACAGAGGCATCTGGCGCAGGAAATAATTTCTAAAGGCTTGTCGGTGCGCGAATTAGAGGCCATCGTAAAAAAGATCAGGCCGCGTTCGACCAGGCACAAGGCGGTTAAGGAAAGAGATGTTTCATTAGCCGCAAAAGAGGAAGCGTTGCAGCATGTCTATGGGACCAAGGTGAAGATCGTGCGTCAACGCAAGCGCGGCCACGTTTTAATTGAATTTTATTCATCGGAAGACATGGACAGAGTGATCAATATTTTATTGAATAGGGGGGGACAATAGGTGAACCAGGCAACTTTAATACTGATCAAGCCCGATGGGCTGAAAAAATCGTTGACGGGGAATATCCTTACCCGTCTTTCCGAGACCAAGTTGGAGATAGTCGCCTCCAGGATGACCCGGGTCTCGCTTAAATTAGCGGAGGAGCATTACCAGCATCTTAAGGACAAACCTTTTTTTGCGGGCCTGATGCAGTATATCTGCGGCGAACTCCACGACCGGCGCAAGGTGATGGCTCTGGTATATTGGGGGCCGGAGGCGATAGTAAAATGCCGGCAATTGGCCGGGGCCACTAATCCCGAAGAAGCCGATCCTACGTCAATAAGAGGCTCATACGGCAGGATAACCACTACCGGGGTTTACGAAAACGTGGTCCATGTTTCCGCTAACGCGGAAGATGCCGAGCGGGAAATAAAACTCTGGTTTGAGCCTTCCGAAATAATCGTGGATCTGTATCCGACCAAGGACGATGTGCTGAAAGAAAAGAAAATAAAGGTATGGGCATAATATGATAAAAAGCATGACGGGGTTTGGGACGGCAACGGCAACTGTCCTGCCTTGGGGCAGGATGACCATGGATGTGCGAAGTATAAACCACCGGTTTCTTGATGTTGTTTTCCACCTGCCCCCCGGTCTCTCCTGCGTGGAAGAAGACCTGAAGAGGGAAATTGAAAAACGGCTGGGCCGCGGCCGGGTGACCTGCGCCGTTAATTTAAACGGCGCCCTGACCCAAAAGGTCTCGGTGAACAAGCCGCTGCTGCGTCAGTATTATCTGGAGTTGAAGAAAGCCAAGGACGACCTCGAGCTTGGCGATGAGATAAGCATAAATACGCTGGTACATATGCCGGGAGTCTTGAGCGTCGAGGATATCAAGGCCAGAAAAGAATCTCTGCCCGGGATGAAGGCGCTTTTGAAAAAAGCCCTGGATGAGCTCTCCCGCAACCGGGTCAGGGAAGGCGCGCAGATATATCAGGATTTGATGGCGCGCTGCCGGATGATCCAGGAGACCCTCGTTCAAATTAAGGTCAGATATAAGAAAGTAGTCGACCAAAGAGCCTCTGAGCTTGCCAGTCCCGACGAACAGAACGGTTTTTTAAAAAGTTCGGATATTACCGAGGAGCTGGTCAGGCTTGATTTTCATCTTAAAAGCGCTAAGGCGAAATTGAACGGAAGCCAGGCGATAGGCAAAGAGCTGGATTTTGTCGCCCAGGAGATGCAGCGCGAGATAAATACCGTAGGGGCCAAGTCCGTGGACGCGGCGGTATCGGGCAAGGTGGTGCAGATAAAAAGCGAGATCGAAAAGATCCGCGAACAACTGCAGAACGTAGAGTGATGAGGAGCGGCGGGGAACAAACCTCTTCCCAAAAAGGGCGCAATTTCATATTCGTGGTATCCGGGCCGTCCGGATGCGGGAAAACCACGCTCATCCGCAGTTTGCTTAAAGACAAGACGTTAAGAGATCGTGTAGTCAGGTCCATCTCTTTTACTACCAGGCCGGAGAGGCCGGGTGAGAAGGAGGGGGTGGATTATTTTTTTATTACCCAGGCCGGGTTTAAGAGCGCCCGCCGGCAAAAAAAAATACTTGAATGGACGCGTTTCTTAAATTACTATTATGGGACGCCGCGGGAGTATGTGGAGGGGCAACTTGAGCGGGGCCGCAGCCTCGCCCTGTGTTTGGATGTAAAGGGAGCTCTGCGCCTTAAGAAAATATACGGCAGCAGGGCGGTTACCATTTTTATCCTGCCGCCATCTATAGAGGCTTTAAAAGAGAGGATCCGCGGCCGCGGTTGTCGTACTGACGGAGGCGTGGTGGTAAGCCGGATGAAGCTGGCGGCGCAAGAGCTGCTCCGGGCGCGGGAATACGATCACCGGATCATCAACGATGATTTTTCTCTGGCCTTAAAGAAGCTTAAAGGTATAATAGGTAGACGGCTGCACCTTAAAAAAGCGTAAAAATAAGTCAAGTATCGGAGGAGAATCCTATGCACGTGCCATTAGAGAATTTGTTAGATAAATGCGAAGGTTCGGTTTATAAGCTGGTCATTGTGGCCGCCAAAAGGGCCCTGGAACTGGCTGAGGGTATGCCTAAGCTTATAGAGGTCAACCCCGCAATAAAACCTTCGACGGTAGCGTTGATGGAGATCGCCGCCGGTAAGGTATTCGTCAAAAAGGCAAAGTCCAAGTGAAAAAGAAGACCGTTGTGCTGGGCGTGACCGCCGGCATCGCGATATATAAGGCTTGCGATATCCTGCGCCGGCTGCAGGATGCCGGATTGGATGTTGTCGTGGTGATGACCGAAGAAGCCGCGAAGCTTATTAATCCGATAGTTTTCAGCAGCCTTTCGGGCAACCAGGTTTATAGCGGTTTGTTTGACGCGCCGCAGGAATGGGAGATTGGGCATGTCAGTTTAGCCAAGAGGGCGGAGGTGGTCTTAATCGCTCCGGCAACGGCGAACATCATCGGGAAGATTTCCGGCGGCATATGCGACGACCTGTTGACTTGCGTCGTTTGCGCCACGCGCGCTCCGGTGCTCATCGCCCCGGCGATGAACGAAGCGATGTTTGAAAATAAAGTAGTACAGGAGAATATCAGCAAGCTAAAAAAGATAGGCTATAAATTCATTGAACCCGGGGTAGGACGGCTTGCCTGCGGCGACGTCGGTAAGGGCTGCTTGGCGGCGGTGGAGACGATAATCAAGGAAGTCAAGAAGACTCTTTGACATAATAAAAAGATTTATGGCGACGTAGCCAAGAGGTAAGGCGACTGTCTGCAAAACAGTTATTCAGCGGTTCGATTCCGCTCGTCGCCTCCAAAATTATAATGCCCGCTATAAGAAAAGAACTGAAAATTGAAGGACCGAATCTGTGGTATTTGGTTGGGTTGATTACCACAGACGGCTGCTTGTCTTCAGATGGCAGGCATATTGATATAACCTCCAAGGATTCCGAATTTCTCGAGACCATTAAAAAGTCAACCGGGATCAGCAATAAAATATGCGCTAAATATAATGGTCAGAAGCAGCGGTATTTTCACATTGTGATTGGGAACAGAAATTTTTATGATTTTCTTTTATCCGTCGGGCTTACCCAAAGAAAGTCGCTAACATTGGGCGCCCTGATGATACCCGATAAGTATTTTATAGATTTTTTCAGGGGGTTGATTGATGGCGATGGATGCATACGGCGCTGGAGACACCCCTCCAATGGCAGAGAACAGTGGAGCATGAGAATATATTCCGGATCAAGAAATTTTTTAGCGTGGTTGGTCAAGCCCGTCAAGAAATTGTTACTGGTAAAAGGTAGAATCCATTCCCAAAACGAAGAGAGCACGTGTTTTGTTCTAAAATTCGGTAAAATGGCTGCGAGAATCATCGCGAAGGAATGTTATTATCAAGGCTGTTTAGGCCTTGAGAGAAAAATAAAATTAGCGCGGGAATGCTGTTTGTCTTCCGTGGGATGGCAGCGTAGTAAAACAGCTCTTAATTAGAAGATTGCTTGCCGGGATGTCGGAACTGGCAGACGATGCGGACTTAAAATCCGCCGCTCGTAAGAGTGTGAGGGTTCAAATCCCTCTCCCGGCATTAAATTCAGGGCCCATAGCTCAGTTGGTTAGAGCGTCACATTGACATTGTGAAGGTCAGAGGTTCGAGCCCCCTTGGGCCCACCATTTTTATAGCATGCGCTTTTTTGCGCGAAAAAAGGACTATGGAATTAGATATATTACGGCACTCATGTTCTCACGTTTTAGCGCAGGCCGTGAAAAAACTCTGGCCTGATGTTTTGCTCGCGATCGGACCCTCGATCGAGGACGGCTTTTATTACGACTTCGATAAAAAAGAGCCGTTTACCGATGAAGACTTGGCGAGCATCGAGAACGAGATGCGCCAGATCATCAAAAGAAATGAGCCTTTCATTCGCCAGGAGATGACTAAGGGCGAAGCAAAGGCGCTATTTGAAAAATTGGGCGAGAATTATAAGCTCGAGCTTATCCGCGATATCCCCGACGAGAAAGTTTCGATTTATAAGACCGGAGGGGATTTTTTGGATCTCTGCCGCGGGCCACACATAGAGTCGACAGGCCAGATCAAGGCGTTTAAATTATTGTCGGTTGCCGGAGCTTACTGGCACGGGATTGAGACTAACCCGATGCTCCAAAGGATCTACGGCACGGCTTTTGAAAGCGTAAAGGAATTAGAAGAATACCTCAAGAATCTGGAAGAGGCCAAGAAGCGCGACCACCGTAAGCTCGGGCCTCAACTGGGATATTTTGATATGTATCAGGAGGAGGCCGGAGCCGGGCTTGTCTTTTATCATCCCAAAGGCGCGCTCCTTCGTAAGTTCCTGGAGGATTACGAAAAAGACGAGCACTTAAAACGCGGCTATCAGTTGGTGATTACCCCAAATATAATGCAGGAGGGGCTCTGGCATACTTCGGGCCATTACGATTATTACCGCCAGAATATGTATGGAGTCAGCACTTTTGCGGAGGACCCATCCGAGGCGCAGAAATTCATCTTAAAGCCGATGAATTGCCCTGGGCATATTTTGATATATAAATCCAAGAGCCACAGCTACAAGGAATTGCCGATCCGTTATTTTGAGCTGGGCACGGTTTACCGCTATGAAAAGGCGGGCGTTTTGCACGGGCTTTTGCGGGTGCGCGGGTTTACCCAGGATGACGCGCATATATTCTGCCTGCCGGAACAGCTAAAAACGGAGATAAAAGGCATTATCGATTTTGTCTTTGATACCATGAAGGTTTTTGGATTTAATGACGTGGGAATTGAATTAAGCACCCGTCCGGAAAAATCCATCGGCAGCGATGAAGATTGGCAGAGGGCTACGGACGCGCTGGAAGAATCACTGAAAGAAAAGGGCCTCCAGTATGAGATTAACGCCGGCGACGGCGCTTTTTACGGGCCCAAGATCGATATTAAATTAAAGGACGCCCTGAACAGGAAATGGCAGTGCGCCACGATCCAGTGCGACTTTGCCCTTCCGCAGAGATTTAATCTCGCGTATGTTGACAGCGACGGCAAAGAAAAGCAGCCGATCATGCTTCACCGCGTCCTGCTCGGCAGTCTTGAGCGTTTTATGGGGGCCTTGCTTGAGCAATACAAGGGGGCTCTTCCGGTCTGGCTTTCTCCGGTGCAGGTTGTGGTGATACCGGTCAAAGAGCAGGTCTATGAATACGCGGCCAGGATAAAAGAGCGCATGGATAAAGAGGGCCTGCGCGCGCAGGTAGATGACCGCAACGAGACATTGGGAAAGAGGATCCGCGAGGCTGAAGTGCAAAAAAGCCCGTATATCCTGGTGCTCGGCGAGCGCGAGGCGCAAGCCGGGACTGTGGCGGTGAGAAAAAGAGGAGAGGGTGATAAGGGAGCAATGGCCCTCGATGAATTTATAGATAAGATAAAGGATGAAATAACCAAAAAGACAACATAGGGCTTGATCGCTTGCCGGATCGTAGCGCGGGCAAGTTTGATGCCCATGGGTGTCGAAAACAGGAGGTGCGGCAATTAAAAGGTTTATCCGTATAAACGACAAGATTCGTGTTCCGCAGGTGCGCCTTATCGGTAAAGACGGCGAGCAGTTAGGGGTTGTTTCGATACAAAAGGCTTTGGAACTGAGCGACCAGGCGGAACTTGACCTGGTAGAAGTAGCTCCTCAGGCGGATCCTCCGGTGTGCCGGATAATGGATTTCAGCAAATTCAAATACGACCAGGAGAAGAAAGAGCGCCAGGCCAAGAAACACCAGAAGATGAGCCACCTTAAGGAGATACGCGTTAAACCTAACATCTCCGAGCACGATTATCAGATAAAGTTAAAACAGACCATAAGTTTTTTACAGAAGAAGGACAAGATCAAGATAAGCCTGATGTTCCGCGGCAGGCAATTTGAACATATGGAATTGGGCCGGAAGATCATTGACAGGTTCGTCGCCGACACCCAGAACGAAGGATTACTGGAGAAGGAACCGATGTTAGAAGGCCGGATCATCACGATGATAGTATCTCCCAAGGCCGTATAATTTAAGAAACGAGGAGAATATGGGAAAGCTCAAACTAAAGACACATAAGGGGACCGCTAAAAGGTTCAGACTGACCAAGACGGGCAAGATCAAGCACGGCACCAGCGGCAAGAGTCATCTTTTGACCAGTAAGGAATCCGGCCGAAAGAGGGGCATGCGCCAGCCGGGCAGCATAGAGCAGATGAAGAGCAGGCAAGACCTTAAGAGGTTATTGCCGTACGGTAATTAAGGAGAAAAGAAATGCCTAAGATCAAACACAGCGTAGCAACGCACAAAAGAAAGAAGAAGACATTAAAAGCAGCCAAAGGTTACTGGGGAGACAGAAGCAAGCAATTCCAGCAGGCGCGCCGCGCCTTATTGCACGCCCTGACCTATGCCTATCGCGACCGGAAGGTCAGAAAGAGAGACTTCAGGGCTTTATGGATCGCCCGTATCAACGCGGCTTGCCGCGCCGAAGGGCTTACTTACAGCAAGCTTATCAACGGCCTGAAGAAATCCAAGGTCTTGTTGGACAGGAAGATGCTTGCCGATATAGCAGTGAGGGACATGGCTGTTTTTAAGAAGTTGTTGGAGATAGCTAAAGGGTAGGGCCGCGCAACTAAATCCCGTCCTTTATTACTTGAGCATTTTATCAGAAAGGCCGGGATAAATTCGCAGACGGCCTTCGGCCTATGATTTACGTCGCTATCGCTTCCGTAAATCATCCGCTCATTTAAGGAGGTTCTGAAGGTGAAAACAAGAATATGGGTCATATTGATCATAGCCTTGGTATGCGCCGCGGTGGTTGTTTTTTTGACTCTGAATATCAAGAGTAAGATCACCAATCTCTCCGAGAGGTCTGAGAGCCAGACTGAGCTTGTGAATTTAGCCAAGAGCTTCGAAGAAAAGGGTAATATCAAGGAAGCCAAGGCTTCTTACAAGCAATTGATCGCCGATTTTCCCGGCGCGCAGTCGGTTACTGCCTGGCAGAAGAAGGTCGAAGATCTCAATATTAAACTCTTGTTTTCTCCTGTCGTGACCAAGGAATGCGTCTTGTATGAGGTAAAGCCGGGGGACAGCCTGTATAAAATAGCCAAACAGCTTGGCACCACCGTTGAATTAATAAAAGTAAGCAATAATTTAAAAAACGATAAGATCATAGTAGGAAAAAAGATCAAGGTCTGGAACCAGCCTTTTAATATCTACGTCAGCAAATCCCAGAACATCCTGCTTTTAAAGTCGGGGGATGAAGTTTTAAAAACCTACATCGTCGCCACGGGACTAAATAACTCCACTCCTGTGGGCACCTTCAAAATAACCACCAAACTCGCCAATCCCACATGGTTTAAGGCCGGAGCCATTGTGCCGCCAGGAAGCCCCGAGAACATCCTGGGGACGCGGTGGCTGGGCCTGGAGATAGCCAGTTACGGTATCCATGGGACCACCGATCCTTCGACTTTAGGCCAGCAGGTCACCGCGGGCTGCGTGCGCATGGCAAACCCGGACGTGGAAGAATTATACACCATCGTCCCTTCGGGCACCGAAGTCACCATTGTCGACTAACCAGGGCCACATATTATGCACGGATTAGATTTTGAGAAGCCTATATTAGAGCTGGAGAGGAAAGTCCAGGAATTAAAGGCCTATTCTTCCGAAAAGAAAATGGACCTTTCTTCGGAGATCAAGCGCCTGGAAGAAAAGCTCGAAAAATTAAAGAGCCAGACTTACCAGGGGCTTTCTCCCTGGCACAGGGTCCAGCTCGCCCGGCATCCCCAGCGTCCCTATACCCTGGATTATATCGGGATGATCATGACCGATTTCGTGGAACTGCACGGGGACAGGCTGTTTGCCGACGATAAAGCCATGATCTGCGGCCTGGCCAAGATCGACGGCGTCAAGATAATGGTCATGGGGCACCAGAAGGGCCGCAGCACTAAAGAGAATATAATGCGTAATTTCGGCTGCGCGCATCCGGAAGGATACCGCAAGGCTTTAAGGCTGATGCAGATGGCGGAGAAGTATGACATCCCGGTAGTCGCGCTTATCGATACGCCCGGAGCTTATCCGGGCATAGGAGCGGAAGAGAGGGGCCAGGCTCAGGCGATCGCTTTAAACTTAAGAGAAATGGGCCAGATAAAAACGCCCATTATTTCAGTGGTAATAGGCGAGGGGGGAAGCGGCGGAGCCCTGGGTGTAGGCGTAACCGACAGGATCCTGGTTTTTGAGAACGCGTACTATTCCGTTATCTCTCCCGAAGGATGCGCCGCGATACTCTGGAAGGACAGCAGCAAGGCTAACGAAGCAGCCAGCGTTTTAAAACTGACAGCTCAGGACCTGCTGGAGCTGGGGATCATCGATGAAATAATCCCCGAGCCGTTGGGAGGAGCGCATCGTGACCCGCAGAAAACAGCGGCTGCCTTAAAAGAGTCCCTTAAGAAGAACCTGGCCGAACTGGCGCAGTTGAGCAAGGATAAGCTTTTAAAGCTAAGGTATGAGAAATTCAGGAAAATGGGTGTAGTCGGATGATCGAGCAGGAACTTTTGATATTGGGCTTGCTTAAAGAAAACCCGAAGCACGGATACGAGCTGAAAAAAGAGATCCTTGCTTTATTCGCCGGGATAGACGCGCAGTCGATATACTATCCTTTGAAAATAATGGAGAAGCAGGGGCTGGTCGTCAAGAAGGCGGCTAAGGAAGGCCGCAGGCCGCAGCGTTTCGTGTATCATCTTACCCCCAAAGGGGAAGGCAAGTTCCAGGAGCTTTTGACAAGCAGTTTTTTAAATTTCAAGCGCCCGCAATTCAGCCTGGACACGAGCCTTTATTTTCTGGATTATATGGAGCCGGGAGTGGCCAAGCGCCGCCTGCGCGCGCGGATGCTGCTTTTAGACAGGTTGATGAAGGGCCTGCGCCAGACAATAGATAACCTGGGAAACAAGAAATCGCCGTCCTTGGTACATATATTGGAGCATAACCTGCGCATGGTTGAGACTGAATCCGTGTTCCTGGGCAAGCTGGTAAAGGAGTTGTTATGAGGATCCTCCTTTTCCGCGGTAATAAAGGCGTTGCCGGCGTGATAGAGTTGTTGCTGGGCGTGTTGATCATGGGAGGGCTGGTTTACATCGCGTTGAATATTTATTTTAAGCAGGGAATAATAAGCGGCCCGTCAAGCGGCACGGTATCGTCCACAGGCGCGGATGTCTCTAATCGTAAGACGGCAATAGACAACGCCAAGCAAAACGTGGAAGAACTCAACAAGCGTATTAACGAACAGAATAAACAACTAGAGATCCTGGAGCATTAATTGTCAAAAAATTCCAAGAAGCCTTTGCAGCACCTCCTGCTGGAAGACGTTTACGCGATAAAAAGAAGCGGCAACCCCGATAAGCCTTTTGCTCCTAACGCGCGCTTCGGAGACCTGGAGGGCAGGACTTACCAGGAGATAGTCGAGATTTTTGAGAGCAGGATCTCCGGCTGGTATTTTGACGTGGCCGAGGCGATATCCGACAAGATACCCGGGTATAATTTCGCGGTTATCATACTTAATAGTATTATTCTTGACCTGTTAAGCCAGTATATTTACGGCGCGCCCACCTCCAGCGAATCTATTTTCAAAAGGTTCTTCAGGGAATACCTGGGAGAATACAATCATAAAATAGAGCCGCCTATTGTGAGCTGCTATTTCAATAAGCGAAGGCAGAAGTGGATGCGGGAAGTAACAAGGGACGTGGCCGACGGGTTTTACCATTGTTTCCGCTGCGGCGTGGTCCACGCGGCAGGCATACTTGAATACGGCCGGATCTCTTCCCGCTATCCTGGAGAAATAATCAAGGTCATCGACTGGGGGCAGGGGGCAAAGGAAATAAACGTTAACGCCATCGAGCTATTGCGCAGGCTGCGCAGTATTTTTAACGCCTACATTGGGAAACTTAAGAGTAGCGAATTGATATTAAAGCATAACTTTATCGAGAAGTTCCAGATGGACTACGGAGTGACAATAAAGCGCTGCTAAACTTATGCTCGGTAAAACAGTAGCTAACCGCTATAAGATAACCGAAGAAATATCCCAGGATTCCCTCACTTTCCTCTGTAAGGCTCAAGATACCACCGAAAACAAACCCGTCTTCATCACCCTCTTAAAAGAAAAAGCCAGACAGCGCCCCCTGGAAACTTTGCTTCGTTTTAAAAGGGAACAGGAGCAGATCTCAAAACTAAATCACCCAAATCTTCTAAAAATCTACTCTCACGGCGAATTCGAAGGCCAAGATTACGTAGTCAGTGAATATTGCGAGTCCGAACCTCTCTCAAAGCTCTTGTTGCTGCCCCAAAACATCGGCCAGCCATTGCCGATAGATAGTGCCGTCGATATAATCCTTCAACTTTCGTCTGCTTTAGATGTCGCGCACCAAAGTACTATTCTGCACCAGGCACTTCAGCCCCAAAGCATCCTGATCACCCAGGATCTTAGAATGGTTAAACTTGCCAGCTTCGGCTATAACCTGTTGACAGATATAAGCCGTATCACCGAAAAAGAAGAAATTATCTCTACCTTCGGTTATCTCTCTCCAGAATCCTCAGGGATCCTGCGTAGGCCCATCGATGTGCGCTCTGATATTTACTCTTTAGGCATTATTTTTTACCGGTTCGTTACCGGAAGGCTTCCCTACACCGCCCCCGATATATCTACTCTTATTCATGAGCATATAGCTCAAATACCGGATCCACCCTCTAAACTCAACAGCCAAATACCTCCGGTTATTGAGAATATCATTCTGCGCCTTATCGCCAAAGACCCCCAGGATAGATATCAGTCTTTATCCGGGCTGACCTTTGACTTGATGGAATACCAGAATCAGAGGTCAAGGGGCAAGCAACCGGTAGACTTTGAGATCGCCCGCTTCGATAAATTAAGACAGCTAACCTTTAATACCCGCCTTATCGGGCGTGATAAGGAACTTAACGTACTCAAGAGTCTGCTTGACCAGACTAAGCAAGGCAAGGGTAGTCTTTGTTTTGTCTTCGGCGAACCCGGTATCGGAAAGTCCCGCCTGGTAGACGAACTTCGCGGTCACATTCATGGCCTCAATGGGCTATTCTGCGGGGGCAAGTGCTACCAGTATGAATTCAGGACTCCCTATAAGGTCATCTCAGAGGCGGCAGATGCCTATATTGAAAAAATAAAGCGGCTATCACAGGAAGAACAACAAGAACATATCAAGCGGATAAAAGACGCCCTCGGCCAACTGGGGGGCGAGGTGGTTAAGGTGGCGCCCAACATCATTGACCTTATCGGTCAACCACCCAAGCTTGAGGAACTGGAGCCGGAAAAAGAAAAGATCAGATTTTTGATCACCATAACCAATTTTATAGCATCATTATCAACTTCTCAAGTCCCCCTGCTTATGTTTTTGGATGACCTGCAATGGGTAGATGACGGTAGTTTGGAGATATTGGAAAGAGTGGCGGAAAAACTTCAGAACATACCGGCTTTACTGATTGTGAGCTATCGTGACAACGAAGTAGACCAAAACCATCCGCTGGCGCAATTTATGAAGAGGCTGGCCGAGCAAAATATATCCTTAATGCAGATACCGGTTAAATCTTTCTCGCTTAACGAAACCGCCCAGATAATCTGTCAGATATTCCTTGAAAAGGAGGAACATGTCCTGCCATTGGCACAGGAGCTTCAGGAAAGAGCTAAGGGTAATCCCTTCTTTACCCTTGAGCTTTTGCATTCTTTGGTCGACGAGGGAGTAGTATCTTTAAAAGAAGAACATTATATTTACGACTTAGATAAACTGAAGTCCGCAAGCCTGCCTACTACTATTGTCGATGCGGTTTTAAAGCGGATGAAAGACCTCTCAGTAGAGGAGCAGGAGATCATCTCTTATGCTTCGATAATGGGTAAAGAGATAGATTTTAAACTCTTGGCGGAATTATCCAATAAACAGACCGACACGATCCTGAGTTCCATAGAAGACGGCATCAAAAATCAGCTTCTCTTTAGGGATCTTACCGGCCAGGAAAACATCTTCTTTATGCATGACCGTATCAGGGAAGCTTTCTATAAGCGGGTATCCGAAGAGGACCGCGTTCCGTTGCATAAGCATATTGCTGAAGTCCTGGAAGCACAGAATATAAAGGATCCTGGTCCGGTTTTATACGATCTGGCTTATCACTTTACGCAAGGCAAAGTAGAAGATAAAGCACTGCAATACGCCATACCCGCGGCCCATAAGGCCAAATCGTCTTATGCCAATGTTCTGGCAATAGAGCTTTTTAATTCCGCACGGGTGCTGTTAAAAAGGCTGCAGCAAACCCAAGGCCCGCAGTACATAGATGTATTGGAAAATTTAGGCGAGACATACCGATTGGCGGGAAGATTCGAGGAGTCGCTGGAGGCGCTGAAAACATGCGAGACTATTATTCCTGTAACGGATAAGCTTCATAAAGCCCAATTGTTGTCTAAAGAGGGGGAGACGCTATTTGAGAAAGGAGAGAAAGAAAACAGTATCAGGGCAATGGAGTCGGCCATTATGAATCTGGGAGAAAAGATCCCCAATAACATCATGACCATTATGTTGGGTGTAACGAAAGAATTCAGCATTCAGATGTTTCATACATGGTTCCCGAAATGGTTAGTGAGAGATGAGTATGTGGGCACATCTACGGACTTGGCTATCTTGAAACTCTATGCCATATTGGCCCGAGTCTATTACTTTGTCGATATTTATAAGGCCTTTTATTTTTTTCTAAAGGGGCTGAATAAAGGGGAAAAAATAGGGCCCTGTCCGGAACTTGCGCTCAATTATATAATGGGAATTCCTGTTTGGTCGACATTTCCGTGGGTAAGCCGCGCTTTTAGGGATGGGAATAAAGGCATAAAAATGGCCCAGGATTTTGGCGATAAGAGAAAGGAAGGCACTGGTTGGGCCTATCTCGTTTACGGTTCCTACATCGCCAATAAAACCAAGCAGGGTGTTGATTATGCCCCGAAAGCAATAAATCTGCTTAAAGGAGCCGGTGAATACTGGGATCTTGGAGTAGCTTTCGCTTTCAGGAATCATAGCAGCTGGGTAATGGGAAGGCTAAAAGAATATATTATTGAAGTGGAAGAATTTATAAAAATCGCCAAGGAAGCCAAGGTGCTGCAAAACTTTGGCTGGGGATTGGGTGAACGGAGTAAGTTATGGGCTTTGATCGGAGAGATAAACGAGGGCACTATTAGTGATATGAAGGAATGTATTGAACTTATGCAAAAGACCGGGGATTATTCTAATGTGCCGTATTTTAAGTCTAGGCTGGCATTTGTTTATTTAAGAGCCGGCGATTATGAAAAAGCCATTGGAGAGACAGAAGAAGCAATAAAATTATTCCCTAATCCATATATGCAAGGAGCTTGGGTGGCGGATGTTTTTGCCCTGGGCGCTCAGGTATATCTTGATGCCATAGTTAATATTTTGGGGCTTTCCAAAGACAAAAAGAAGCAATATATCAAGAGGGCGAGGTGGCTTTGTTTTAGATCCAGCATATTTTCGATTTTATTTAAATACTTTCTTGGTTGGTCTTATCAAGTCAATGGCACGTATTTATGGCTGGTAGGCAAAAAAGGGAAAGCCATCAAAACTCTGGAGCGTGGTATTAGATTCTTGAGGGAGCATATTGAGGATAATAAGTATCGTTTAGCCTATATCCTCCTGGAGGAAGCCAAATTCTTACTTTCAGACAACCCCAAAGACAAAAAAGCCTACTCTAACCTGATAGAGGCAAGGGATCTCTTTACCGAGATGGGCTGTAAATTAGACCTGGATACTGCCAATAAGCTCCTGGAATCCATCTCACCCGAAGGCATATCAGTAGACTCCCGTACCGTGCTTACCCAGAAGCGCCATCTGGATTCTCTACTCTCCGTAACCCAGGCCATCGGCTCGATCTTTATCCTGGATGAGCTGCTCCAGAAGATCCTGGAATACGGCCTGAAGGTAACCGGAGCTGAAAGAGGCTTTTTGCTGCTCTACGACCAGGCTAAGAACCTCTCTTTAAAAGTCTCCTCCAACCTGGAAAAAGACCTCCAAGGCCTATCCTTTTCCTATGAGAACTACAAATTATCTCTTGAGCTTATCAATGAAGTCCAGAATTCTAAAGCTGCTGTTATTGCCGGCCAAGATACCGCATCCACTTCTAAAATCTCAACCGAGCTCAAAACCTTCTCTGTCAAACAAGCCATCGCCGTACCCCTGCAGACCAGGGATAAGCCTATAGGTATCCTCTATATGGATAACAGATTAGCCGGAGGTACCTTCGGCAAGGATGAACTGGAGCTGATGAAAGGCTTTGCGGTCCAGGCTTCAGTCTCGATCGAGAACGCTTTCCTGGTCTCAAGCTTAGTTGAACAGGAAAGATTAAAACAAGAGCTAGAGCTGGGCAGGCAGATCCAGGAAAGCCTCCTGCCCAAAGAAAGCCCTAACTTGCCTAACCTAAAGCTCATCGGCACCATGCTCCCGGCCAAGGAGATAGGCGGTGACTACTATGACTTCGTTATTCCGGAAATGGGGTCAGACCCAATTTCCCAGGCTATTTCCTCTGTAGGTATTGTCATCGGTGACGTCTCTGGCAAAGGCGTAGCCGCAGGCTTACTTATGGCCATGGCCAAGACCGCTATCCATACCCTCTCCCAGGAAGAGACCTCTCCTAAACAAATACTACTCAGGACTAACCAGATCCTGGTCAAGCACATCGGCGCCCAGAAGTTCATGACCATGCTCTACTTCAGGTATGATACTCAAACCAAGACCTTAACCTACTCCTCAGCCGGACATGAGCATATCCTTATATATA
>JAQTUY010000129.1 GCA_028707105.1 Candidatus Omnitrophota bacterium
GACCTTGCTTGATTCTTTTATCGCCTTTTCAAAATCACCGGTCAATTGCGTCATCACGGTGATGAATAAATTCCCGAAATTATGCCCGGAAAACTCCGAATCCTTATTAAAACGGAACTGGAACAGGTCACGCATCAGCGCCGGCGCGTCGGCCAAAGCCACTAGGCAGTTACGCAGGTCTCCCGGAGGGAGGATGTCAAACTGTTCCCTTAACCTGCCCGATGAACCCCCGTTATCCGCGACCGTTACGATTGCCGCGATATTGGACGTATATTCCTTCAGCCCCTGCAAAAGCACGGAGAGGCCCGAACCGCCGCCTACCGTTACTATACGGGCGCCCCGGCCGAGGTGGCGCTGCTTGAACATTATATCCGCCAGCTCCATATCGTGCTGGGGCAGGAGTATGGTTATTACGGAACGCAGCATCCTCTTGACCGCAGTGACCAGCAGGATGACGCCGCATAACAATACTATTACCGCTAAGACCTTTAAAAAGAACAACGGTTCAGCCTGGAATTTAAGCGAACCGGTGATTATAAGCAGGATGCCGATACTCCCCAGAAGGATCCAGCGTTTTATCCCCATCCCGGGATAGAGCCACTTAAAACTGCTGAAGATCCCGTGGTTCAACAAATTCCTAAATCTTTTTTTCATCTTCCTGGGTGATTATCTTGATAATGCTCTTCTCATCCTTGCAGGAACGCAGGTTCTCCCTGAAATACTTATCCTTCAGAAGGCGGCATATCCTTGCCAAAGCTTTTAAGTGCGGGCCGGCTGAATCCTGGGGCGCCACCAGCAGGAATACGATGTGCACGGGCTCTCCGTCGAGAGAATCAAAATCCACGCCCTGCTTGGACAGGCCGAAAGCCGCCACCAGCGAGTTGACATAATCGATCTTAGCATGGGGTATCCCGATGCCCTGGCCGATGGCCGTCGAACCCAGCTTTTCCCTGGCCATAAGGGCGTCGATCAGCTTGGCGCGGTGGCTTTTCTCGATGTCGCCGGCGCTGATCAAGGCGTCCACCAGCTCTTTAATGACCTCTTCTTTCTTGGTGGCTTTTAGTTCCGGCATGATCGCCTTCTTGGAGAGAAATTCCATGATCTTCATACTTGTGCTCCTTTCATTATGATTAAGGTGGAGCGGCGGACGGGGCTTGAACCCGTGACATCCTGCTTGGCAAGCAGGCATTCTACCACTGAATTACCGCCGCGTTATTTACGATAAAGGAAAGGTGATTTTCAAAAATGGGCGGAAGAGGATTTGAACCTCCAAGGGTTGCCCCAATAGCTCCTAAGGCTATCGCGTATGCCAATTCCGCCATCCGCCCGTCAAACCTGCTGACATTTATTTTTTTTGATACTGCGATATCGGGGTTTTCAGCCTTATGACGGCGCGACTTGCTGTAAATTTAGTGAGCCACGGAGGACTCGAACCTCCCACACCTACCTTAAAAGGGTAGTGCTCTACCTGATGAGCTAGTGGCCCAAGAGTAAATCTAAAGATCAAAAATCAAATATTAAAACTAAAACTCCAATAGCTCCTTCTCTTTGGCTTTTAAGATCTCTTCGACCTTTGCCGTATATCTATCTACGATCTTCTGAAGCTCATCAATGCTCCTGAATTTATCGTCCTCGGTGATAGCCTTGTCCTTCTCCAACTTCTCCAGCGCTTCCTTGGCGTCGCGCCTGATAGTGCGCAGCGAGATCCTGCCCTCTTCCGACATCTTCTTGACCACCTTATCCAGCTCTTCTCTTCTTTCCTTGGATAACTGCGGAATAGACAAACGGATCAGCTTGCCGTCGTTAGAAGGCGTAACCCCGAGGTTGGATTTCATCAACGCTTTTTCTATCTCGGGTATGGCCGAAGGGTCCCAGGGCTGTATGACGATCAGGTGCGCGTCGGGCACGGAAATAGCCGCCAGCTGCTTTAACATGGTCAGTGTCCCGTAATAATCGATATGGATACCTTCGACCAGGTGAGGGCTTGCCCTGCCCGTGCGGATCTCCGAGAATTCCCTGTTGACCGCGTCAATGGCTTTCTTGAATTTTTCTTCAGTTCCGTGTAAGACCTCTTTGGAAGTCATATCCACCTCCGTGAAGTTAATGGCTCTATTTTACTACCGTTCCGACCTTCTCGCCCAGCACGACCCGCTTGATATTGCCTTCCTTGTTCAGGTTAAAGACAATTATCGGCAGCTTATTATCCATACAAAGGCTCACCGCTGTGGCGTCCATTACTCTTAAGCCCTTATTTAAGACATCGATGTACCTGAGGTTATCAAACTTCTTTGCTTTCTTATTGACCATAGGGTCTTCGGAATATACTCCGTCCACCTTGGTGGCTTTTAAAATAACCTGCGCGCTTATCTCCATCGCCCTTAAAGCGGCGGCCGTGTCAGTGGTAAAATAAGGATTGCCTGTCCCGGCGACAAATATCACGACCCGCCCTTTTTCAAGATGCCTTATGGCGCGCCTGCGGATGTAGGGCTCGGCAACCTGGTGCATCTCTATCGCCGTAAGAACACGGGTAGGCATGCCCATCTTCTCGAGCATATCCTGCAGCGCCAGCCCGTTTATTACGGTAGCCAGCATCCCCATATAGTCGGCGACAGACCTGACCATGTCCAGGCCTTTTTGATGGATATTCTCCTGGCCGCGGAAAATATTCCCCGCGCCAAGGACTATCGCCACCTCCACTCCCAGCTCTTTGACTTCCTTGATCTGCCGGGAAATGGATACCAGCACCCCCTGGTCAATGCCGAATTCCTGCTTACCCTGGAGGGCCTCACCGCTTAGCTTTAAGACGATACGTTTAAACAATGGTTTTGTCATTCGCCGATCTTATAACGCGCATACCTTCTGATAACGATATTCTCACCGATCTTGGTGATCAAATCCGCCAATAAGTCTTTTATAGACAGAGAAGGATTCTTGATAAAGGCCTGCTCCATAAGGCAGCTTTGCTTGCAGAATTCATCAAAGTCAGCCTGTTCCTTGGTGATCTCCGCCGGCACGTCTTCCCTGCGGATATAAGCCGGATTGCACGCCGCTATCTGCATTGCCACGTCCTTGGCAAACTGGCAGAAGTCGCTGTTACGGGCGACAAAATCGGTTTCGCTGTTGACTTCCAGCAATACGCCTATTTTATTGCCCGCGTGCACGTAAGCTTCTATCCTGCCTTCCTTGGAGACCCTGTCCTGTTTTTTATCGGCCAACTCCATGCCTCTCCTGCGCAGGATCAAGACCGCCTTTTCTATATCCTGCCCCGCCTCTTCAAGCGCGTTCCTGCAATCGCCTATGCTGGCGGAGCTTTTTTCGCGCAGCTTCTTGATCAGATCTAACTGTACTGCCATGTCATTTCCCCTTTATATTTTCTTTTTCAAATCCGGCTTTTCAACGACCGGTTTCTTGGCCTTGCGGGCGAGCTTTTGCTCTTCCGTCTCGGTCTCGACTATCTCACCGATTTCCTTGATCTTGTTTTCCTCTTCACTGGTTATAGCAGCTGCCGTTTCATCCGCAGCTGCCGGGTTCTTGGCCAGCGTAACCGTTTCCGTGCTGCTCAGGTAAGACAAGAACTTCTTACGGCCTTCGATTATACCTTCGGTGATATAGGTCGTGATAAGCTGGATCGATTTAATCGCGTCATCGTTGCCCGGGATAGGATAATCGATCTTATCCGGATCGGAATTAGTATCGATAAGCGCAACGATAGGTATCCCAAGCCTTCTTGCTTCCAGTACCGCCGTTTCTTCCTTCTTCGGGTCGACGATGTACATGGCAGAGGGCATTTTTTCCATTTGCACGATGCCGTTGAAGTCTTTCTTGAGTTTGGCTAATTCTTTTTCAAGATGCGAGACTTCTTTCTTGGTGAATTTCGCGTAGGTTCCGTCCACCTTCATCTTCTCGATCGCCTTTAACCGCGCGATACTCTTTTTGATGGTGGCAAAATTAGTAAGCATCCCGCCCGGCCAGCGCTCGCTTACCCAATACATCCCGCAGCGCTGCGCCTCGGATTGGATCATCTCCTTAGCCTGCTTCTTAGTACCGACTAAAAGAACGGTATTTCCCTTAGCTGTCAGGTCCACCATGAAATCCCGGGCCTTATTCAGGCATTCCTCGGTCTTTTCAAGGTCGACAATATAAATACCGCTCCTCTCCCCGAAGATGAATTTCTTCATTTTCGGATTCCAACGTTTGGCCTGGTGCCCAAAATGCACACCCGCTTCTAACAGTTGTTTTACCAGTTCACTAGGCAATTCACTCCTCCTTCTTTAGGAATAATCTCTCGTAAAACGACAAAATCTCACCCTACGAGAAGCCTTTTACGCCCGTTCCTTAAAATAACGGCGTAAAAAGCAACGTTTGTTTAAAGTAATCCCTGAACCGGGATTACTACCCATTGTAAAACAGTAATTATAACATAAATCCGCTTATATGCAACAATTTTTAAGGCCTGGCGGGCAAAAAACCGGTGTTTAAGCGGGGGGTAAAATCCCTGCCCTGGTGCTCTCCTGTATCTGATAAAGCCGGCTATATAAGCCGTTTTTCTTCAGAAGCTCTTCGTGAGTACCTTTTTCCACGATCTTTCCCTTGTCTAATACTAA
>JAQTUY010000130.1 GCA_028707105.1 Candidatus Omnitrophota bacterium
TTGAAAAATTTACCTCCTTATTTTTTATCCGCAAAACACAATGAATAGAAAAAAGAACCACCGGTTCATTTACGGCCCGGTATCATCCTGGAGGATCGGGCGTTCCCTGGGTGTAGACATCATTTCTGCGCGCAATAAGGTGTGCACATTTAATTGCCTCTATTGCCAGCTGGGCAGGAACCCCTCCGTCAAAGCGTCAAAAAAAATATTCGTCCCGGTTGAGAGGATAATCGATGAATTAAAGAGCATTCCCCGGCCCGGGATCGACTATATTACATTCTCCGGCATGGGGGAGCCGGCCCTGGCCGCCAACCTAAAAGAGGCGATAGTCAAGATAAAGAAGCTTGATATAGCGCCGGTAGCGGTCCTAACCAATGCTTCATTAATGCGTCTCAACTCAACCAGGCAGGCTTTATCCGCGGCTGATTTTGTAATATGCAAGCTTGACGCTTATTCCCAGGAAACGCTGGAGAATATAAATAAACCCTACCCGGGCTTTAAATTCCAAGACCTTATCAGCTCAATAATGAAATTCAGAAGGCAATACAAAGGAAGGTTTGGCCTCCAGATCATGTTCATCGCGCAAAACAAGGATGCCTGCGGGCGCTTTAATGAATTGATCCGTAAGATCCGGCCCGATGAAGTCCAGATCAACACGCCGCTGCGCCCCTGCGCGGTAAAACCCCTTTCCCGGAAAGAGATCTTGAAAATAAAAAAAACCTTAAGCGGCCTAAAAAAAGTAAAGCTGCTCTGCGTATACGGAGGCAAACGCAAAAAGGCAAGCGCGCTCAGCCCGGCAGACACCATCAAAAGACGAGGAACTGTATAGACAGAAAGTAATTTTCAAGATATAATACAGCAATGGCAGACATACTGGAAATAAAAAAATACCCTGACGCGATCCTGAGAAAAAAAAGCGGCCCGGTCAACGAAATAACACCCAAAGAACATAAGTTGTTTGAAGACATGCTTTTGACCATGGAGATCTGCGGAGGGATCGGGCTGGCAGCTCCCCAGATCGGCTGCTCTAAACAGATAATCGCGGTAAATATCGACAAAGCGATAATCAAACTGGCTAACCCCGTGATCCTCAAGAGTAAAGGAACGGGAAAAATGGCCGAGGGATGCTTAAGCGTACCGGAAATGAATGTTGAGATAAAAAGGCCTTACGAGGTGACCGTCGGCGGCCTGAATGAAAAAGGCCAATATGTCGAGATCAAGGCCAAAGGACTTATGGCCAGGGTATTGCAGCATGAGATCGACCATTTAAACGGCAAGTTGATCCTGGACTATACGCACCTATTGAAGAAGATACTCTACGGGCGCAAAAAAGCGCCGGTAAAAAAATGAATACTCGGCGGGCTAAAGCCCAGGGTTTCGTCGCGGAATACTTGAGCGGCCAATAACCGCAGTTACGAACAATGTAATAGAAAAGGCGCGTGCTCTGAATGCATACGCTATCATTGGAGCAATAAAGGATTGCCTGCCTGTTTTTTCCCCGATGACGTGGAAAGGACTTACGACCGCTCCCTTAAGAAATTCCTGGAAACCCGCGAAAAACCGGATAGACGGTTTTTTTATCTAAAAGGACGGGAAGCTATGAATAAAGACGCGCTATTATCGACTGATCTTCCGGGCTTAAAGTTATTCAAAAAAGGCAAGGTCAGGGACGTCTATGACCTGGACGATAAATTACTGATCGTCGCCACAGACAGGATATCCTGCTTCGATGTCGTGCTCTCCTGCGGCATTCCTTATAAGGGAAAAATACTCACCCAGCTATCCTGTTTCTGGTTTGATCTGGTAAAGGATATAATCCCCAACCACCTCTTAAGCGGCGATGTTGAAAAATTTCCCGCGCAGTTAAGCAAATACCGGGATCTCCTGCGGCACCGGTCGATGCTGGTTAAAAAATCCAGGCTTATCCCCGTTGAGTGCGTTGTAAGAGGATACCTCTCAGGAAGCGGATGGAAAGAATACCGGGAGAGCCGGTCTATTTGCGGCGTAAGCCTTCCCGCCGGGTTAAAAGAATGCGCTAAACTCCCTGAGCCGATATTTACGCCGTCAAGCAAGGAAGAGGTCGGCCACGATATTAACGTGACTTTTGAGAATATCCAAAAACAAATAGGAAAAGATACTGCCGGGAAGATCAAGGATGCCAGTATCGCCATATACAAAAAGGCGAGGGATTATGCCGATAAAAAAGGGATAATTATCGCCGACACCAAGTTTGAATTCGGAGTGCATAACGATCAAATCATCCTAATCGATGAGATCCTCACTCCCGACTCTTCCAGATTCTGGCCAAAAGAGGCGTACGAGCCGGGAAGGGGACAGAGCAGCTTCGACAAGCAATTCGTCAGGGATTACCTGGAGACGTTAGACTGGGATAAGACCCCTCCCGCGCCCAAGCTGCCGGATGAGATCATTGAAAAAACAAGCCTTAAATATTTTGACGCCCTGGCTAAACTGGCTCCCCAGGGAATAAAAATTGAAGAAGAAATAAAAAAGGATGAATAAGATGAAGCTCGCCAAAAGAGTAATTGCGATCAGCCCCTCGCCGACATTAGCCATAACCGCCAAGGCCAACAGGATGCGCGCCGAAGGCATAAATATTATCGGATTCGGCGCCGGGGAACCGGATTTTGACACTCCCGTAAACATAAAAGAAGCGGCCAGGCAGGCCATAGACAATGGTTTTACCAAATATACCCCCACTACCGGCACAAAAGAGATAAAAGAAGTTATCTGCAAGAAGCTTAAAAACGACAACGGGCTGGATTACGCCCCATCCGATATAATCGTTTCCTGCGGCGCGAAACATTCCATCTTTAATATCCTCATGGCCCTTTGCGATGAGGATGACGAGGTACTGATCCCGTCGCCTTATTGGGTGAGTTACCCGGAAATGGTAAAGATGACCGGAGGCAAACCCGTTATACTCAAGACTACAGCCGAAAACGACTTCAAGGTTTCGCCTGAGCAGCTCAAAAACGCGCTTAGCCCCAGGACAAAAATATTCATCCTTAATTCCCCTTCAAATCCCACGGGCATGCTCTACACCAAAGAAGAGCTCCTGGCCATCGCCAATATCCTTCTGGAAAACAAGATCTGGTGTATCAGCGATGAAATATACGAAAAGATCGTCTATGACGATTGCCGGCATTACAGCATCGCCTCCCTGGCACCCGGGATGAAACCGCTGACAATTACCGTAAACGGAGTATCTAAAGCATACTCCATGACCGGGTGGCGCATCGGATATATGGCGGGCCCGCAGGAACTGATACAGGCTATGTCAAACCTCCAGGACCATTCCACTTCTAATCCGGCATCCATCAGCCAGAAGGCCGCGCTGGAAGCGCTGGAAGGGCCGCAGGAAGACCTTAAAAAGATGCTTAAAAGCTTTACCGAAAGAAGGGACTACATCGTCAAAAGGCTCAACAGCATCCCGCTGGTATCCTGTTTGAAACCCCAGGGAGCATTCTATGTTTTTCCGAACATATCCGAAGTGTTAAAAAAAGAATTTAACGGAAAAAAGATCGCCGATTCCCCGGCCTTTGCCGATATCCTGCTTACCGAAGCAAAGGTAGCGGTAATCCCGGGAGCGGTATTCGGCGATGATAACTTCATCCGCCTCTCATACGCCACATCGATGGAGAACATCGTTGAAGGCTTAAACCGGATAGAACAATTTATTAAAAAACTCTAGGCGCGTTTTTTTGCATTCTAACCATGAATAACGAATTCAACTTCCAGTGGCATATCACCAACCGCTGTAATCTGCGCTGCAGGCATTGCTACCAGGACGATTATACCGCGAGCGCCGAACTTGAGTGGCCGGGTTTGAAATCCGTAGCGGACAATATCCTGGATACCCTCAAAGGCTGGGGGAAAACTACCAGTATCGATATCACGGGCGGGGAGCCGATGTTAAAGAAAGAATTAATCCCCCTGCTGGAATACCTGGATAAGAGCCCGCAGGTAAACGAGTTGACCATTATAACCAACGGCACGCTTATCGACGAAAACAGCATCGCCTCTTTTAAAAAAATACCTAAATTAAAAAATATTAAACTATCCCTGGACGGGGCCAGCGAAGAGGTTAACGGTTACATCAGGAAGCCCGGGTCGCTGGAAACCATAAAAAAAACTATCCGGCTGATAAAAAGCAGCTCAAGGCTGAAGGTTATTATCATGTTCACCCTGATGAAAAAGAACCTCAAAGATACGCCCCATATCTTTGATCTCTGCAAAGAAGAAGGCTCAGACAGCCTTATCCTGGAACGCTTCATTCCGCAGGGACAGGGAAGCAAGATAAGAGATGAAGTCCTGGATAAAAACGACTGGCGCGAAGCAGTAGACCTGGTTACGGATTTCTGCTCACTTACCGTGAATGAAAAGGATATCCTGCCCTTTAAAGCTTTCTGGGTAAAATTCCGCGAAAACCAACCCCTTACGCTATATGGAGCTGCCTGCAACGTAGGTGACGAATCGCTTTGCATAATGCCCGACGCAAAGG
>JAQTUY010000131.1 GCA_028707105.1 Candidatus Omnitrophota bacterium
CTAAATAATCCGCCTGCCCCGGTTGCTGCACCAAGACCAGGCCGTTACGCAGGTAAAGAACCTCCTTCAATTCCTTAAACAGACGACTGATGACGTTCTTTATATCCAACTCTACTCCCACCCTTTGTCCTATTTCAGCCAAAACCTTATAATAATCATATTTCTTGCGCCGGAAGAAATGGTCGATATACGGGCGGACTTTATTGTAATACCAGACAAACAAGACTAGAAGTAAACTCACTACTGTAATTACCTCGGGCTGGGTCATCTCTGCCAGCCAGCCTTTGAATAAGGCAACCAGCAGGCTTACCGGCAAGACCAGGAACAATAAAGCCAGCAGCCAAAGCGCGGTACGGTGGATAACGGTGTCGATATCCATAGTCTTATATTTGATGATCGAATAGGATATGACCATCATAAAGGCGACCAGCAGGAAATCATGAGGAAAAATCTCGCTTTTATGCGTATATATCGGAGAAAAATGGACCAGCCCGCCGATATAAGCTAATATGAATCCCGCGAATACATATTTGACCTGGTTCTTTTTCTGGCCTATCGCCGTCTTGTATCTTTTATATAAAGCGTAAAAAGACCAGCCGCAGACCGCGCCAAAGAAAAGAATAAAAATATGCAGGAACGGCCCCGCTATTAACGCGGCGTGGTAAGGAAGCCTGGTTATCCCCTTCAAAAATAGAGGGGTGGGAAGCACGATCAGGAGGACAACAGAGAGCATGTAAAAATATTTCACCGGCTTTTTATATTCGGATATGGTAAAGCCGAAATGAGCGAAAGTGGCGGGCACAAAAACAGCGGGTATATAGACTATCCTCGCCCAGAATAATGCCGACGCGTTATCGGTGATCAAGTTGGTCAGGAAAGGAAAAGAACACCACACTCCCGCGAAGATGCTGGTCAAAGCAAAAAGCCTGTTCTCCGCCTTATGCCTGCCTTTAAAGTAAACAAACAAGCCAAGAATAATACATGTGGCAACTGCCATTAAAGATGATATCGAGTATATATTAACCATGGTTTTATTATACAATAAAAAGGGGGACGTTTCTATTTTTTTAAAAACAGAGACGTCCCCCCGCTTTTTTTAGAACTTCATCTTCAAGCCGGCGTAAAGTGAAGCTTTTTCTTCCTGATAACCCTTGATCCGCTCATAATCCCGGTCAAAGATGTTATGTATCTTGACAAATACGGTTGCCGCATCCGACAACTTATAATCCAGGGCGATATTCGCCAGAAGATAGGGCTTCATTACCACATACTCGTCATAGGAGACCCAGCCGGCTGACTTCCAGATCCTGTCTATCCTGCCGCCCACATAAGAAAGGTCAAAAGACGCGCCGATCTTCTCGGTGTTCCACTCACACCCGAAGAATGCCCTGTGCCGCGGCGTCCTTACCTGGCGATAGCGGTATACAGTAACGAAATCTTCATCTACATAGTCCTGCCTGGCGTCAAGATAAGTATATCCCATTTTTACTTTTAGGTTCTTAACAGGGTTTATCCGGATCGCGCTTTCTATCCCGCTGGACCTGGCCTTGGCCGCGTTAACATACCTGCCTAACCAAAAAACGGGATTAGTATAAATAAAATCGATCAGGTTGGTAAAATCTGAACGGAAATAAGACGCGGATAATGAGACCTTATCCCCTAAGGGCTGGATGACCCCTCCCTCCCAACTTTTGGACTCTTCAGGCTTAAGCCCTAGATTTCCCCGGGCCGGGTCATATAACTGATACAGGGAAGGCGCCTTGAACCCTTCGGAATACGACCCGAATACCTCGGTATTAATAGCGGGTATCTTATAGCTGGTCTTGCCCTTAATGACCGTATGGCTCTTAAAAAGCGGCTGCTTTTCCAGGCGCCAGGAAAAATCGACCTCTAACCCGTCAAAAGGGGTAATGATATTCTCGATAAAAAACCCCTTGGAATCGATGGTCTCCTTGGGAAAATCGGACACGAAACCAAGGGCCCAGGTATAACTGTAGTCATAACGATAGCTGTCTGCCACCTCTTTAGTATAATCAAAACCTACCAGCGCCTTATAGAAATCGCAAGGAGTAACCTCAAGACTATTAAGCGCCTGATAGGTCTTACCTTTATACCAGGAACGCACGTAATTGTCATTGGGATGCTGGCCGTCATTATCGTCATGATAACGGCGTAGCATTGAAGTAACGCCACCCTGGATCTTATAGGAGAGCATATCGGTAAACTTCTTCTGCGCGTAGAGCGTGCCCACGAATTCATTATTCCAGGATACGTTATCCCGGTCATCTTCGGGAACGCCGTCTAAGTTATCGTCATCGTCATTGGCGGTGCGGGAATGCAGCCCTTTAGTCAGAAGCCCGATCTTAAAGTCATCGTCCGGGCTATAGGTAAGATTAAGGGTGATGTTCGTGTCCTGATAGGGATCCTTTTCGGTATTGCTGTTCTTCTCCCTGGACTTGGAAAATCCTCCCGTGTCCAACCGGGTAAAGTTAAATAAATATGAAAGATCCTCGCGCTTTCCTCCTAATTCCAACAATTGCCGGGAAGTTGAGAAAGAACCCCCTTCGGACTCAAGACAGATATAAGGTTTGCCCTTGGGTTCCCTGACAATAAAATTTATTGCCCCTCCCATGGGAGACGAGCCGTAAAGCGCTGAAAGCGGGGTCTTGACTACCTCTATCCTGCTTAAGCCTGCGGTCATGAAATCCGAAGGGACATAATATGCCGAAGTATTAGAAGGATCGTAAAGCTTTATCCCTTCAAGCATATAGGCGGTATGCCGGGTTTGCGCTCCCCTGATGTAGACCCCCTGCGAAGCGCTGCCGAATTCCCCGCCCCCTACGACATCCAGTCCGTTAATACCTTCAAGTGAATCACCGGCATTAATAGCGCCCATTGCTTCAAGTTCGGATGAGCTGATGACTTCCAAATCCCCCCCCTCGCTGCCGGTTGTTTCTTCTATCCTGCTGGGAGTTACCACTATCTTATCCAGAAAGACATCATCCGCCCCGGCCAACGAAACACCACCCAGCAAAAAAAGCGCCGCCGCCCAGCTGCCAGACCTGCAAACCATCCTTGATACCATCCCCTTTTCCATTTCTCCTCCTCCCCTCCACGAGAGTAGGTCCGCATAATGAGCCTAAAGAAGGAAAACAAAAAACCCCGAAAGATGAGCATCTTTGGAAACACTCATTCATTCGGGGTATACCCTGATTCATTCGCCCTCTAGAGGTCCGTCCGCGAACCGACTTCTAGGACTTTTACAGGCAGGTGTTCTGACTTTCCCGCGCTTTATACCGGCCTTCCCAGCTAATGCCAGTGGCCTTTTCCGTCTTTCAAACGTAGGTCTAAAGCGTAAAATCGCGGGACTACAGCAGCGGGGCTGTGGCCGCTTTGGACGGCCTTCCCTAAACCCGTAAAATTGTTATTATAAAGTTTCTAAAAGAACTTTGGAAAACTTGGTATTCTTGACCAAGCCTTTAACGGCTTCGTAAGCGCCGAAAAATATTGCCGCGTATACTATGGTGGCAGCTGTGAAATCACGCAGGAAAGGCAATCCCATTACATAGCACTGGACCAAACCGCTTAAAGTACGGGGATACCATCCCATGGCCCATACGCCGAAATTAGATACTACGTAGAAAAGAAGCGACGCGGCGATCGAACCAAGAGCGATACCGAATACGTTCTTATGCTTCTTAAGCGGACCGGCTAATAACGCAATCAAGACAAAACTGCCCCAGGTAAAAGCTGCCACATTATGTAAACCGATGACCATATCGCTGCTAACCATCAAAAGCAACGGCACGATAAGAGCGTATTTCTTATTTAAATATACCCCGCTAAACAGGGCTATGGCCGCAACAGGCGTAAAATTCGGCGCGTGCGGAGCGAACCTTAAACAAATACCGGCTAATATCAAACTCAATACTAACATTTTCAGGCCTCCTTAAGATGCTCTATCTTTTCTATGATTATATAGCCGAGTCTGCCTTCCCTGTCAAGCAAAATCTCTCAAAACGGCTTATTTATTTATCAGCTCGACGGTGTCAAAATAAAAAATACCCTTAGATTCAGGCAATGGCTCGAACTGGAAGCTCTTTACCGGGAAATCCAACGCGCCGTTCCCGTCAGCGGTTTGCGGCTGCCAATCGGTCCGCGCGGTAAACTTATCAAAAGGACAGACTATTTGTTTCCAGCCGGTAAAATCGTCATTTATCATACAACGCCACATCTCTCCACCGGCATCTTTAAGGTCTACCGCAACCAAACCCTGGGAATCTTGGCCGTACATATAAAAAGATACGGCGTTATATTTAGTCCAATCTATATCTTCAGGTTTAACCAACCAACAGGCAGCGCCTTTGACATCCAACCCGTAACCACGGGCTATCCAGACATAACCTCCGCTTATCGCGTCATATTCGGCTTTTATGGACTGGTTACCGGTATTCTTGATATCGGTAGAAGCCGTCACATTCATGACTGAACCGTTACCAAAGCCAAAATCGA
>JAQTUY010000132.1 GCA_028707105.1 Candidatus Omnitrophota bacterium
CGATAGATAACCAGCGCGGCATAGAGGACCGGATCGCCCTGCTGCAGAAACTGGTGTTGAAACAAAAACCCCTGCAGGCGCTTCCTTTTTCCCGGGAATCCGAAAGGATACCTTTAAGCATGCCGGTCAAGCTTACGGCCGAGAGCAAGGACGTTATCCTGCGGACCAGGGCTTCGGTTGACGGCTTGACCAAGGATATCTCCGCGGGCGGCACGGCCGTGGGCCTGGAGATATTTTTATACCTGCCTAAAGGCACGAGAGTCTCCCTGGAATTCCAGCGCGAGGAAGGGGTATTTTCTTCCGCCAAGAGCGTAGTGGCCAAGGGGGAAGTGATGTATTGCCGGATGGAAAAGGGCAAGCATTATTTTCTCGGGATAAGGTTCACGGACGTGGATAAAGAAGCTATCATATCGCTTTTAAAAGACGCGCACGGCAAGGGCGGTTCCGCCTCCTTTTAAACAATAGAAGAAAGGGTGATCCCCTGGGAGATTTTTTCAATCGAGGCAGGTCAATGCGCCTGAAAAGGCCTGAAGGCATACAAGTATTAAAATTTATCGACCATTGGGTAGGAAGCCCGATATGCGCAATATTGGGCTTATTTCATAGATTAACCCATCCTTTTTACCGCGTAACTTCCCGTATTGAGCTTCCAAAAGATCCCCGGGCCATACTGGTCATAAAGTTTTTCGGCCTGGGAAGCATCCTTTTATCTTCCTCTTTGCTCAAGAATATCAAAACTAGGTACCCGGATACTAAAATCATATTCCTCACCTTTAAGAATAACGCGGAACTGGTGCGCAGGCTTGGCATCAGCGACGAGATCCGCGCCGTCGACGTCAGCGGCCCTTTTACAACACTGTATTCCGTGTTTAATAATCTTATTTATTTTAGCCTTCACAAGCCGGATATAAGCATAGACTTGGAATTCTTTTCAAAATTCGGTACAATGATGTCTTATCTTTCCGGGGCAAAATGGCGGCTGGGGTTCTATATCGCTCAATTTTGGAGGCACTCGCTTGTGAACGTCCCCGTGTTTTTTAATTATGCCCGGCATATCCTGGAAATATACCGGATGTTCGGATCGGCGATCGGAGTAAATGGTATGGATACGGCGCCGGCGGCAATACCCGTAAAAGAAGAGAGGGATTTTATTGACACATTGTTTTCTGAGAGAGGAATTATCGAGGAAGATCTTTTAATGGGCGTTAACGTAAACGCCAGCGACCTGGCGTATTGCAGGAAGTATCCCATAGAGAGGTTCGCGGAAGTGATAAATTCGCTGCTGAAGCACAACAAAGAGCTAAAAGTATTTCTGACCGGCGCCTTAAGTGAAAAAAAGAATACGGCTTCCGTCTTCAAATTCCTGGAGAAGGATGTGAAAGACAGGGTGTTCGACCTGTCGGGCAGCTTGAATTTAGGCCAGTTCCTGGCGTTATTAGGCAGGCTGAATGTTTTTTTGACCAATGACAGCGGGCCGTTCCATTTAGCCAAGGCGCAAGGCATTGCTACGGTCTCCATATGGGGGCCGGGTTCTCCGGCCCTTTACGGTCCCTTTGACGACGAAGAGAAGAAAAATAAGGTTGTATACAGCCGTTTCCCCTGCAGTCCCTGTTTGTATATTTACAGGACGGACGCGGGATATTTTTGCAAAGGAGCCGCCCCCTGTCTAAATGATATCAGCAGCGAAAAGGTAGCGAAGGCGGTCCAGCAGACTATAGATGAAATAAATAAGGGGGGATCGTAAAATAATGATGCCTTGTCCTGTTTGTAACTCTGCGGAAAGCAAGGATTATCTTTTTCTTCAGGGGTATAAATACAAAAAATGCGGTAAATGCTCATTAATTTTTTTGGAAAAAGTAGCTCCCCCGGAAGGCGCAGAATTATATAATAATGAGTATATCGAGAAAAGAGGCCATGATGCCACAGGCTCTTATATAGCTAAAGCAAAAGAAACAACCGCGGCTTACTATTTTTCTTTATTGGAGAAATACGCAACTAAAGGAAATGTGCTGGAGATTGGATGTTCTACCGGTATGGCGCTTAAGGCGGCTCGAGCCCGCGGGTGGAATATTTATGGAATTGAAACGAATAGGGCAGCCGTAGCCATAGCTCAAGATCTTTTAAAGACCGATACCATAAAATCCGGGTATTTAACGAAGGATAGCTTTCCTGACGATTTTTTTTCGGCTGTCGTGATGTTTGATGTTATCGAACATGTGAAAGAGCCGTTGGAGCTTATGAATATTATAGGGAAAAAGCTTAGGCCTTTAGGCCTTGTTTTGCTTATAACTCCAAACGCCGGCAGCTTAAGCGCTAATATATTAAAAGAAAAGTGGCCGCATTTATTCCCTGAGCATGTTTGTCTTTATTCCAGAAGATCTATGTATTTTTTATTGAATGAGTCCGGATTTAAGATATTGAGGTCAGGATGGGCGGTGAAATTCATCAATACCGATATTTTGAGGCGCCATATTAATTGTCATCCCAGAGTATTCTTATCCGCGCCCCTGGCGTTATTTTTTAAAAAAGCTTATTTTTTGGATAAAATAGTTTTTCCTTTTAATATCGGAGAAATGTATGTCTGCGCCCAAAAGCAGTAAAAAATCAGAAAAACACAAGGTAGCATCCGGGAATGTGCATATCGCGGATTTAGTGTTTATATCGGCAATTTTTTTGTTGACCTTTTTTTTAAACATAGCTATTGCGAATAATATGTTGCTCTCTCCGGACCCCTGCGGTTATCTGGATATGGGCAGAAACTTGTTCACGGGCAAGGGCGCCGTTACCTCGTATAATATATACCAATTCTGGCCGGATAAATATTATCCATTCTTGCCTTATATGCCGCCGCTTTATCCTCTCGTTGCCGGGCTGTTGTTGTTTTTATTCAATCTAAAGGCGGTAATAGGTTTTAATGTCTTGCTTTTTTCCATAAATTGTTCGTTATTATACGTGATCTTGAGATTGACGAGCCCAAGTTGGATCTGTTTTCTGATAACGCTGTTTATGGTCTTCTCCACCAGTATAGTAAATACGGCGATGTATCCATGGACAGAGCAGCTCCACCTATTTTTTGTCCTCTCGGTATTACTTATTTACCTTAAAAACAAAAAGGCGTCTTTAGGTATGGGTATAATTTTAGCCGTTAGCTGTCTAGTTAGGGCGGCCGGACTCTATAACTTCATCGGCTTTATGGCGTCTTTAATTATAATCAGGGGGTTTTCCAAAGAAGCCCTTAAGGAGTACGCGCGTGTCGCTTTTGGGTTCGCGGGGGTATTGTTTTGCTACGGGTTGTTTTGTTATATCAGGTATGGGGTTTTCTACCCCCAATACTTAAGCGCCGCTAAGGTCTACGCGGCGATAAAGATATTCCCGGGCGCCTTCTACAATAATACCTTACCGGTGCTCAATATGCCGCCGCTTAATCAGGGATTCGATGTCGTTCTTTTGAATACCTGCAAGCATTTTATAGATTTTATAATACCGTTTAAAAACTTGAAGTTTATGCTGCTTATTGTCCCTCTGGGCATCATCTATGATCTGATTAAAAGGAAAAAGCCTCTCTTTATCGTATTTTTTTGCCAGGGCGCTGCCGTTATATTATTCTACGCGGTCAGTTTTGCCTGGTATCCGGAGCCGGTTGAAGTGATCCGGTATGCCTTGATCCCTTTGGTCATGTTCGTCAGCATCGGATTTTTATATATAAAAGATATACTCGCCAAGTTGATCCCAAATAGGATGAAGGCCCTGTCGCCGGCAGCGTTTGCCATAATCATCCTGTCTTTTTTATGCGCGAATATCAGTGAATATGTTGATTTTAGAAAACATTGCCTTGATATTTATCCTGTGTTATGGGGTGGGTATAATAAAAACAGGGATGAAATGTGTGAGTGGATAAGGGCAAATACCGACACTAATGCTCTCATAGCCTCCGATAGGGTCAGAGATGGTTTTTTATTGAACAGGCCGTTTGTATCCCTGCCTCCGGGTGAGGCGGCAACACGAAAAAATTTTACCGATCATCTCGGGATCTACAAGCCGGAGTATATACTGCTTGACGGCAAGAATGCTGATATAATCGTTTTTTTAAAGCGCCTGGGTTTTCAGGAAAAGAAGGTATGCGGGACGCTGGTGCTGCTGGATAGGCTAAGATAGGGAAAACGCGCCTTCCCGGCTTGAAAACAGGGGGGAGGGGTGCTATACTTAATATTAGAAAAAGCAGGAGTGGAACCGAAAAGGCAAACTCAGGGTAACCTGAGGACGCAAAGCCGTGCGCCCCTTAAAAGGGGTTGGCAGGTTGCCGATGTCTTAATATAAACATATTATCCCAGGCTGCGTCGATTTGCCTGGGATTTTTTCTTGACAAGGCACGTAATTATGTTATTATAAAAATAACTACAAGAAAGGGGGTGAAAAATATGAAGAAGAGAGGCTTCACGCTCATCGAGTTGGTAATGGTCATCGTTATTATTGGTATCTTAGCGGCAATCGCCATCCCG
>JAQTUY010000016.1 GCA_028707105.1 Candidatus Omnitrophota bacterium
ATCACCCTGATCTGGTGCTTTTTTATCTGATTCACGCGGGGATAATCTTTGAACATCAGGTATGCCGCGACAGCCGGAGGTATCAGCACATTTAACACGGAAAAAAGGTAGAGACGGCCCGCCTTAGGCCAGAAGGGAAAGATCAGCAGGGGTTCGACGCGGTTGACCATAAGCGGGGTGCCTATAAATAATATGCTCAGGCCCGCTATCGCGTAAGAGGCGATGACCCATTTCTTCATCTGCTTCCATCGCCCCAGCAGATGCACCACGCAATGGAACCACGCGGCGCCGATCGAAGAAGAACCGACGGTAAGAACGCGGCACCAGAATAACGCGGATTGCGCGTCTTTACTCACCTGCCAGAAGTAATACGCGCTTGACCAGATAAAAGCGCCCAGGTTAAGGATGACAAAAGCCCTGCCCGCAGGCTGACGGCGCTGTTTTACAAAGACGAACAACCCTAATATAAAAGCCATGCCCGCGTTAAGCAGGCAGCCGGCTTCCCAATACGTCATTTTAAGGTTTCTTTAAACCATTTGTCTATGGTATCGATTGCCGCTTCAGGATGCTCTTCCAGGAACATGTGTTTCATTCCCGGGATCACTTCAAAGCGCTTATAACAGGTGAGCTTATCAAATAATGAACGCATATATTCCATGGGGAAGATACCGTCATTATCGGGGTGGATGAACATAATCGGGGTCTTGATAGCCTCTATCTTTTTCGGAGGGCCGGCCGTTGCCAGGGAATGCAGGGAACGCATGGTATAGGATCTGACAAAATAAGGGTCTTTTTTTAAAGCCCTCAGCCTTTCCGGCTTAAGGTAAAAAGTATACCTGTCTATATAAGTCCAGAGGTTTAACTTTAAAAAATGCAGTTTCCCGAATAACTTCACAAACGGCTTCAATATCCTGCCGCGGATGGGAAGTATGCAGTCGGATTGCCTTTCTGAAAGGATAGCCGCGCAATGGCAGCATCCGCTCTTTAAACGCTTATCGGCGGAAAGGGCGTAAAACGAGGCCATCCCGCCCTGGCTGGTGCCGATTATACCGATCCGGCCGTTGTAATTCTCTATCGCGTAAGTGGTGGTATCGTAAATGTTGCCGACGACTTCCTTAAAAGTAAAATCGCCCCTTTTACCTTCGCTTTTGCCGTGCCCCTCAAGGTCGACCCCGATGACATTAAAACCGCGCTGGTTAAGCAGGGTAAGCAGCTCTATATAGTGTTGGGCGTAAAATCCGGAGGCGTGGACAAAAATTATTACAGGCGAGTCTTTCTGGTCTTCCAGGATCAATAAGTGGATCTTCAGGCCGCTTGAATTAATATACGCGTCTTTGGCCATCAATATTCAGGTCCCTTCTGTGCCCTATTAATCGGTCAGCCTTATGATACCGGCGGTATCGGGGAGACGGATGTTTTAGTGTCGTTAAGAGCCTCTTCAACGGTATTAAAGATCGGCATTATCTTGGTCAGCCCGATCATCTCCAGAAGCTTAAAGATATCGGTAGGTATCTTGCAGAGCTTAAAATAACCCTTAAACCTTACTACCTTGATATAAGAATGCACCAGGACCAGGATCCCCGTGCTGTCGCAAAAATTAAGCCCGGAAAGGTCTACAATAAGATTAATATGGCCCTTCTCGATATACGACAAAAGCTGCTCCCTGCCTTCTTTAACGCTGCCCCTGTCCAGGTCGCCGGATATCTGCACCAGCTTAGCCTTATCCTGCCCCGGTATATCCTTAATAGCTATCTCTAACGAAGACGCCATTTGAGAATCCTCCTTTAACGATCCTTGACCTCTTAATGACCAATGCCTTAAATTATGCTAGTTATTATACCACCAATCCATTTTTTTTGCCAATTTTTTCCATTTCCGGACGCATCTACTCAGCGCGCTAAATCCGCTTTTAGTCGAATAATCCCAGCGCACCAGCCCGAAATAATCCACGTCATTATTGAAATGCTTATTGTTATCGCGGAAGAATGCCCAGAACACCTTCTCCACATCGTCAAATTTGATAAATTCCGTGTAGATCTCCCTGACCCACCGGGCCTGCTGTTTCTCCGTGGGGCTTAAGCCCTCCCACCACCCGTATGACGCGGAAGAATCATCTATCCCGGGACAGCCGACTTCGGTAAACCATATCTTTTTATATCCGTCGCCGTTTTTGGCCATCTCTTTTTTAATATTATTATAGAGCGCCTTTACATACCGGATACGGTTCTCCAGCAGGGGGTTGGTGAAGGGATGGATGTTCATGACATCAAAATAATCCTTGCCGCCGTTGCGGTAAATATTCTTCAAAGCAAAGAAACCTTCGCTGGTCAACCCTCCCAGGACTATCTTGCAGGAAGGATCGGCTTTTTTAGCGGCGGTATAGACCTCTTTTAAAAGCCGCGTATACCCCTTCATATCATCGCGCACTTTCCAGTATGTCGTTGAATCCGGCTCATTCCATATTTCCCAGTATTTCACCTTATCCTTATAACGAAAGATCACCCTAGAGACGTAATTGACAAAGGTCGCGTTATCGTAAGGAGGATAATTCCAGTCATCTCCCGACCAGGAAGTTGAATAGCTCAATACCCCCAGGATGCGGATCTGATTTCGGGTAAGCAGGTCCACAAGATAGTCGTACTTTCCAAAACTCCAGACGCCCTCCTGCGGCTCCATGTCCTGCCAGAGAAAATCAAACCTGACGCAAACCACCCCCGCTTTTTTCATAAGCTTGACGATCCTTTCCAGCCCCGGCTTATCATATTTATAACTGTTCCAGGAATGGTCCCAGCTTAAAAATTCCAGGACCCCGAAAGGATTGTAGCCGTTCTCGCGCCAATCATAAGGAGAGGGATCATAGGCGTCCGGCACTCCGTCACCGTCGGCGTCGTCTCCGGAGCGCCAGGCTAAAGAGTACCCCTGGTCTAACTTTTCGATCGCCGCGGACTCGATCTTGTCGGGGATAAGATGGGCATTGCGCTTCTGCCACTCCAAAGAGCGCTTATCGTAAGAGATCTCCCCGGAAAAAGAAACCGCGCAAAAACAAAATAAAGCTATATTCACCGCCGCGAAGGCGAATATGCCGCGCGCAAAGGCGTTTTTCTTCATCGCTTGCTCCTTAGATAGTCGCCGATAATATCCGCGTGGTCAAAGGCCAGCTTCATACTTTTTAATTTATCGGCGGGAATAATTGTTAATGACGCGGCGTCGCTTGCCGCCTTAGGCTCGCCTTTCCCTTCGGCGATAAAAACCGTGGTGATCGTGTCAAAACGCGGGTCGCGCCCGGGCTTGGAATAAGTATGGAACTGTCTTAAGCCCGTTAATTCCAGGTTGGTCTCTTCTCTGGCTTCCCGCGCGGCGGCCTCCTCCAGGCTCTCCCCGCGATCGACAAAACCTCCGGGCAAAGCGTAGCCAAAAGGCGGGTTACTCCTCTCCACCAGGACAATACCCTGCGGCATCTCGATAATAATGTCAACGGTGCTGAAAGGCCCCTGTCCAAGGTCATTGATGATATGCTCAAGATAAGCCAAGACCCCCTTATTAAAGATGTCGAATGCCTTTATATCATAAAGACAAAATACGACTTCCTTAAGGCAGGAGTCATTTTGCCTCAAATGCCTGAGTACCTCTTGCGCCATGATCTTGGCGCAAGCCGACAAAGGGAACCCTCCCACGCCGCACCCCAGCGCCGGGAAAGCGATAGAACTCACCCTTAATTCCTCGGCAGCTTTAAGGGAACTTCTGCAGGAGGAGCGCACCTTGTCTTCGTCAGTGGCGAAATCCATACCCATGGTCGCCGCGTGAATGACATATTTAGCCGGAAGAGAACCCGCGCCCGTGGCAACCGCGCCCCCGATCTCTATCGGGCCTTTTTTAACCGCTTCTTCCTCGATAGCCTTGCCGCCCTTTTTCTTGATCACCCCCGCAACGCCTCCGCCCATCAAAAGCTTATTATTAGCGGCATTCACGATCGCGCCGGCTTTAAGCTCAGTTATGTCGCCCTGGACTATCTTTATTTCACACTCCTTGATACGCATAACCGTCTCCTTCAATATTCTCTATCAGCTATATACCTTATAGCTTTGGTGTCTTTTCTCGCTCAAGTCGCTTTTGGCCCACCCGCAACTATCTAGGGCCGCGGCAAAGGTCTTTCGTGTTTTCGGCGGCTGTGGAACTCGCGTCTTTGGCTCCTTGCCAAAGCCGCTCAACATCCTCGCCGTCCCGATATTGTCAACGCCTTGCGTTGACATCGGGATTCCCGAAAACACTCAAGCTGCTTTGCCTAAAAGCTCCATTCGCTCAAAAAAACACCAAAGCCATTTAAGATATCTAACTTACCGTGGAGCTATTTATAGTTTTGACGAAGCGCACATTAGAAATTTTTTGCCATATATCGACATTTTCTTGTTGGTCTGCAAGGCTTTACGACGAGTTGAAGTATGGAGTCCCCGCGATAGCCTTTACGTAAACGAGTCGTAAACCGCAGCAGACGGCAAAAAATTTCAGTGCGCGGAGTCAAAACTATAAATATATTCATGTAAAAACAAATATTACGTCCTATTCGATGCTTTCAAAACAATATCGCGCGCGGCGGCCAAAGCCTGTTTTTTAGTCCTGACCTTGCCGATGGCCTGAAGCTCTTCGATATCTTTTAATATCTCCCCGATGAAAGGAGAAGACGCCAGATGGAATTTCTTGATCAGGTCGTCGCCGTTGATCAGGCGGCGGAGCGGCTTTTCTTTTTTCCTGCGCAGGTATTCGGATATCAGCCCGAAAACCACCTTTTCGTGATGGCGCCTTTCGCTTTCACTGGTCAACGGCCCCCTTGTGGCGCGCTGGTCGCCGATGGAGAGAAGAAGCACGCTCACTCCTTCCCGGCCCGTATCGCGGAAATACCTGAACTTTGCCCGCGGCGTTATCTCTTCGTTATCAGCCAGGTAGCCGGGGCGCAGATGCCAGAAAACCATCTTCCTCAAAGAATTTATCTCCTCATTTGACAGCTTCAGGCGCCCGGATATCGCCCTGGTGATCAACATCCCCACCCGCTCATGCCCATGAAATTTAGTCCTGCCTTTTTCGCGGCGCTTAGACGCGGGCTTGCCGATATCATGCAGTAACGCCCCCAATTTAAGCAAGGCCCGCCTTTTCCTGCCGGCGCAGATCTCCTCATTTAAATAGGCCTGCACCACGGAGTTGCCGGAAAACTTCTTCAGCGCCTCTTCAAGCTGCCTGACTGTTTCCAGGGAATGGCGCCAGACATCCAGATGATGATAAGGGCCCTGTTTTACGCCGCGCATCACCTCTATCTCAGGCAGGGCCGCGCTTAACACCCTTAGCTTATCCATCTCTTCCAGGTAAGAGGCGCTATGCGGCGTATCCAATATCTTAAAAAGTTCATCCCGCACCCTCTCCGGGGAAACCGCGCCGAGCTTATCCCTGGCCAGCTTCAGGTATTTTAAAGCGTCCTTATCGATAACGAAGCCGAAAATGGCGCTCAGGCTAAAACCCCGCAATATCCTGAGCGGGTCATCGTCAAAAACAGTTTTATCCGCTATCTTCAAAACGCCGCGCCTCAGGTCATCCAGCCCGCCATGCGGGTCTATAATACCGCTCTCCGGCGCCCGGGCTCTTTTGAGGCCGCCCAATTCCAGCGCCAGGGCATTGACCGTGAAATCCCTCAAACGCAGGTCTTCTTCCAGCGTCCGGCCGCGGAAGTCCGCGAAATCCAGGGTGTATATTTTCCCTTTAAATTTCTTGACCAGCCTTACTATCCCGCGCTCTTTATCCAGCAGGACAAACCCGCATTTCATCCGGCGGCATAAAGCGCGGGCGAAATGGATACTTCCCTTTTGCAGGGCAAAATCCATATCGGGATTGATCTTCTGCCTTTTAAGAAGGATATCGCGCAAATAACCGCCGACCATATATACTTTCGCCTTATGCGCGGCGGAAAATCTACGCACGGTATCTAATATGACGCTGTCGTCCTGAGGGATGGCGCATGGAAGGGGGATATTCTTAAATGTCCGGGATGGTCTCATGAGGGAGCCTGAAAAATTTTAACCGCATCTGTCGATTACGCTTATACTCCGAATACCTCCGAATGCTTCAGCACCTCATCTTCCACGAAGATCGGAGCCTTAGCCCTTACCGCCAAAGCTATACTGTCGGACGGCCGGGCATCGACCGTCTTGGACTTGCCGTTATGTTTTAAAACCAGCTTGGCATGGAAAGTATTGTCTTCTATTTTATCGATCACGACCCTCTCGAGATTAGCCTCCAGGTTCTTGATCGTCGTATGCAGGAGGTCATGCGTGAGCGGACGGGGCGGTTCAAAACCGCTGAGCTTAAGCTTAATGGCCGAGGCTTCGTTCAAGCCGATGACGATAGGCAGGAGCCTTTCGCCGTCTTTTTCCTTAAGGACGATCAGCTGGTCGTGCCTTTTCTCGTCGATTACTATTTTGCTTAATTCCATTTCCACCATCTAAACTCCTTACAGGTCAGCGTTTTTTGGCCTTCTTCTTACCCTTGGTCAGGATCCCTTCCAGCTCGTTCATGAATTGCCCGATATCGCGGAATTGCCTGTACACGGAGGCGAAGCGCACATAAGCGACATCATCAAGGTGTTTTAATCTTTCCATCACCAGCTCCCCTACAGCCTGAGAGCTTATCTCGCGGCTGGACTTGCGCTGGATAGCGTGTTCGATGGAACTGACTATCTCCTCCATCTTCTCGATACTGATCGGCCTTTTCTCGCAGGCCTTGACAATGCCGGCAAGGAGCTTCTTACGGTCGAAAGACTCCCTGCGCCCGTCTTTTTTGATCACCATCAGGGACATCTCTTCCACGTATTCATAAGTAGTAAAACGCCTGCCGCACTGGAGGCATTCACGCCGCCGCCTTACTGCCGAACCGTCGGAAGTGGAACGGGAATCCACGACTTTGTCTTCTTTATGGCTGCAATATGGGCATCTCATTTATTTCACGGTCCTGACCTTGATCCGGGAATTCTTCAAGAACTCATCCGCCATCTTGTCCGGATAACCGGCGCTGATAACGATCTCTTTTATCCCGGCATTGATGACCATCTTGGCGCAAATAATGCAGGGCTGATTAGTGACATACAGGGTGCTGTCCCTGGTACTGATACCGTATAACGCGGCTTGCAACAACACGTTTTGTTCCGCGTGCAGGCCGCGGCAGAGCTCATGGCGTTCCCCTGAAGGCACGTGAAGCTTCTCCCTGAGACACCCCACTTCCCGGCAATGTTTAAAACCCGACGGCGCGCCGTTATAACCGGTTGCCAGTATCTTTTTGTCCTTGACCAGCACCGCTCCCACGCTGCGGCGCAAGCAGGTCGCCCTCTTGGATACTAATTTTGCCACTTCCAAAAAATACTCGTCCCAGCTGGGCCTTAAATCTTTTTTCTTCATAACAGTTAGTATTTTAGATCAGGATACAAGGGAAACTTCTTAGTCAGAGCCGTCACCTTTTCCCTTATTTTATCGATCTGTTGCGGATTATCACGATTATCGACAGCCTCGTTAATAAATCCGGCGATCATGCTGATCTGGGGCTCCTTGATCCCCCTCGTGGTTATCGCGGCAGTCCCCAGGCGTATCCCGCTGGTAACCGCCGGCCCTTTACTGTCAAACGGAATAAGGTTCTTATTTACGGTGATCCCCGCTCCCTCCAGGAGCGTTGAGGCGTCCTTGCCGGTCATGCCTTTAGGAGTCAGGTCTATAAGGCTCAGGTGATTATCCGTCCCGCCGGAAACAATGCGGAAACCCTTCTGCTTCAGGCTTTCGGCAAGCTTGTGGCTGTTCTTTACGATCTGCTCCTGGTACTTCTTAAACTGCTCAGTTTTAGCCTCTTCAAAAGCCACGGCTTTGGCCGCGATGATGTGCATAAGCGGCCCCCCCTGTATGCCGGGAAATATGGCAGAATCTATTTTTCTGCCGAATTCTTTTTTGCAGATAATAAAACCTCCGCGCGGGCCGCGCAGGGTCTTATGTGTGGTAGAGGTGACAAATTCCGCGTAGGGCACAGGCGATGGATGGACGCCGGCAGCTACTAAACCGGCGATATGGGCCATGTCCACGAACAAATAAGCGCCCACCGCATCGGCGATCTTGCGGAATTTCTTGAAATCTATTATCCTGGGATATGCCGAAGCCCCGGCCAGGATAAGCCTGGGCTTACATTGCTTGGCGATCTGGAGTATCTGCCCGTAATCGAGCATTTCGGTCTGCCTATCCACCCCGTAAGTGACGATCTTGTATAACATCCCGGAGAAATTATGGCTGTGCCCGTGCGTTAAATGCCCGCCGCAGGACAGATCCATGGCCAGGACCGTGTCTCCCGGTTTAAGCGCGCAAAAATATACCGCCATATTCGCCTGGCTTCCCGAATGGGCCTGGACGTTGACATGCTCCGCGCCAAAAAGCTCGCGCGCCCTCTGGATAGCCAGCACCTCCACGTCATCGACATTATGGCATCCGCCGTACCAACGCATCCCGGGATAGCCTTCTGCGTATTTATTGGTCAGGACTGACCCTTGAGCCTCCAATACGGCGCAAGAGGCGAAATTCTCCGAAGCTATCAGCTCCAGATTTTCCTCCTGCCTCTTCAGCTCCCGGGTAAGTACCTGATAAACTGCCGGATCAACCTTTCTTAAATGTTTCATCTTTTACTTTCCTTTTACTATCTGCTTCTCGATCTTTTTTATCTGGTTTAAACGGCGCTGGTGCCTTCCCCCGGCGAACCCGGTCTTAAGCCAGACCTTTAGGATGCTCTGCGCTTGTTTCCTGCTCACGAAAGAAGAACCCAGCACTAAAATATTACTGTCGTTATGTTCCCGGGAAAGCCTGCCGGCCCTCGCGTTACAGCATAAAGCCGCGCGGACCCCGGGAAACCTGTTTGCCGCGATGGAATTGCCGATACCGCTCTTGCAGACCAGTATTCCCCGCTCACTGCCGGATACCGATACCGCTTTGGAAAGACGCGCGGCGATCTTGGGATAATCGCACCTCTGCGGTGAATGAGTCCCGACATCATCGACCTCATACCCTTCTTTGATCAATATTTTCTTTAGATATTCTTTTAAATTAAAACCCGCGTGATCGCTGCCTATCATGATATTCTTCATATTATCTCCGCTACCCGGTCAACCGCTTGTTTTATGGTATAGAAGGTGCGTTCGTAAAACTCCGGGGAATTGCCTATGGGGTCCTCTATGCTGGTCGAACCGTCGTCTTCGATCCTGGCAAATTCTTTCAACAGGAATACCCTTGCCCTCGCCTGAGGCACCAACTCCAGGATCCGCTCCTCATGCATCTTTTCCATGACCAGGATGATATCGGATCTCTTGACCATGCGGGCAGTGACCCTAGTAGAGGCGTGATCATCCACGTTTATGCCCTCCCGCCTCAGGACTTCCCTGGTCTGTGAAGTGGCGCCCATATTGTTCATCCCCAATATCCCGGCCGAGAGGACCTCGACATCAGTCCTCCCTTTTTCTTTAAGCTTTTTTTTCAGATACCCTTGAGCCATTACCGAGCGGCAGGAATTACCGGTACAGATAAAAAGGACGGTCTTTTGAGCGAGCACCGGCTCGATATCCCCGGCCTTGAGCGCTCCTTCCCTCAAAATCCGCGCCTGTCCGCCGGTCAGGTCCACAACCGTTGATTCCGTTTTTATCTTTGTTTCCCCGGCATCGATAGCCAGGTCCACCTGCCCCTCCAGGTCTTTTATCGCTTCCTGAAAACTTACCGGAGCGGGCTTTCCCGAAAGGTTCGCCGACGGACAAGCCGCGTTCACGCCGGAGAGCTCAAGTAATTTAAGGACGATCTTATTATCGGGTAAACGCAGGCCTATGGCATTTTTAGCATCCGCTCTTAGAACCATGGTCAACGGCCCGGGCCAGAATTTGTCGGCCAGCTTATAAGCCGCCATCGGCACGTCCTTGATGAGTTCCTCCATCTGCTCTATGCCGCGGATGAGCAGCGCGAAAGGTTTACTCTCCGGCCTGCCTTTTATTTCATATAATTTCCGTATAGACTCCTTATTGTTGATATCGGCGGCAATACCGTACACCGTATCGGTAGGAACGACCACCAGGGCCCCGTTGCGCAGGGCTTGCGCCGCCTCACGCAAAAGGCTTTCCTGAGGATACGCGGGATCTACCCTGACTATCTTGGTGTTCATATCTTGATCTTTACGCTTGTGACCTTAAGCCGCATCTGTCTTTTGTGCGCGATAAGCCTGGAGCGGATCCTTTTATCCGTAAGCCCCAGGATCTCCAGCGCGAATATCGCGGCGTTCTTCGCCCCCGCTTTTCCTATCGTCATTGTTGCTACAGGCACACCGGCAGGCATCTGCAATGTTGAGAGTAAAGAATCCAGCCCGTTGATGATCTTTGTATTCATGGGAACGCCTATTACCGGGAGGGTCGTGCGCGCGGCGATCGCTCCGGCTAAAGCCGCTGCCCCGCCGGCGGCCGCGATGATGACTTTTATCCCGCTCTGTTCGGCGCTTTGTACGTATCTATCCAGCTCTTTGGGGGTCCGGTGAGCCGAAAGCACTGTTACTAACGTTCGAACACCGGAACCTTTCAAGAAATTTATTCCCTCACACATCGTCTCCAGGTCCGACTGACTGCCCATAATAACCGCTATCTTCGCGCCGCTCATCTTTTCCCCCTTTATCCACCAGGATAACACCCACGCAATACAGATTAGCGTGGGGTGTCTGTTAATCTCTATTTAGCAGCCTTAATAAGGACTAAAGACTTAAGTTCCTTCAACTGGCTTAAAGCCGAATAATACCCCTCGCCTATCCCTCTAAAATTAGGTATGGTCAAAGACAACATGGTCAGGACAACCTTATTCGCCAGCTTTTTATCCACCGCGCCGGAGGTATCTTTAGTAGAATCGGAAAACACCGCTTTTACGAACCCCGAGAGGTCCTCGACTTTTGGCTGAGCCTCTTTTATCAGGCTGTTCAGCCGTTCGACGGCAAAATCCCAATCCTGCGGATCATTGGTCCGGATAGCCTTGGTAAAATTGCCGTAATACATATCCGCCAGCTGTTCCGCCTGTTTTTTTACCTCTCCCCCCAGGGCCAGGACCCTGGCCCTCTCTTCATCGCTCACCCGGGCGCTGCCCTGGCTGTCGGAATCCGCGATGTAAGTATCCACCAGCATGGCGATTAAAGATAAAAAAGCGCTTTTTTCCATCTCTATAAGCTCTCCCGGCTGGAAACGCGCGCGCTCCTCTTCAGCCAGGAATTCGTATATCTTAAGGTATTTTTTCTTGCTTAATTTAGACGCGTTCAAAAAATCTTCAAAGGCCGCGCAGGTCTCTTTTTCTATCACCAGCGAGATCATCCGCATCATCATAATATTATCCTGAGCCAGGTGCCCGGCAAAGGTCAAATTAGACAGGTATATATCCAGCGCCTTATCATCGTCCCCCTCGCTTTCATAGTGCCTGGCCCTTAGGAGGTTTAGCCGGTAAAGGCTCCTTATCTTGGAGTAAGTTGGGATCTCTTTCTGGATAAGATATTTATATTTCCGGCCAAAGTCAAAATCGCACTTCTTCAAGCGCCGCGCTTTCTTGAATTCCCTGAAAGCCGGCTCGTTATCTTTCAATACGAGCTCAAGTTCTTTATCCTGGTCCGGCCAGCCCTTTTGGATGACCCGCGATATCCTGCTGTTGAGGTCTTTAGAATCCGGGTATTTTAAAAGCCCGAATGCCTGGGTATAATACCATGCCGCGTTCCTCCGGTCAGGCTTGAGGACAGGCGCCTCCTGGGCAAAAGAGACCAGCGGCTGCGCCGTCAAACAGGCAGCCAATAAAACCGCGGCTATTTTTCTTGACCTATTTTTCACTCTTTCCGTCCTTGCCCGAACCCGATAATTTTTCTACGGCCCTATACCCGATATCCTTGCGGTAATGCGCGCCTTCAAAACTTATCTCATCTATCGCCTGATAGGCCCTGTAAAGCGCCTCATTTATAGTATTGCCCAGCCCGGTTACGCCTAAAATCCGCCCGCCGTTAGTGAAATATTTTCCGCCGGACTTTTTGGTCGCGGAATGAAAGACCATAACATCCTGGAGCCTCTCTACTTTTTCTAAGCCCCTTATTTCTTTCCCTTTTTCATAATTGCCCGGGTATCCGCCGGAAGCCATTACCACGCAGGCGCAGGCACGGTTATCCCAGACCATCCCTCCGGGCCTGGCAAAGCTGCTTAGATCACCGGAGCTTGCCGCCAGCATCAGTTCCAGGAAATCGGTTTTAATGCGCGGCAGGACCGCCTGGGTTTCAGGATCTCCCATGCGCACGTTAAATTCCAGAGCCTGAGGGCCGTCCTTGGTGACCATTATGCCGGCGTAAAGCACTCCTTTATAGGTTATCCCTTCTTTATTCAGGCCTGCGATCATAGGATGGATCACTTTATCCAGGATCTCATTCAACAGGTCCCGGGAAACCAGGGGCGCGGGAGAATAAGCGCCCATTCCTCCGGTGTTGGGCCCCGTATCATTATCAAATATCCTCTTGTGGTCCTGGCTGGAAGCCAGGGGTATCACGATCTTGGAATCCGTAAGGACTATGATCGAGGCTTCCTGGCCATGCAGGCAATCCTCAATTATTACCCTGTCTCCGGCATCGCCGAATATCTTATCCTGCATGATCGCGATGACCGCGTCTTTAGCCTCCTCGGCATCCGCTGCTACTATCACGCCTTTGCCCTGGGCCAGTCCGTCCGCTTTTACCACGCAAGGGCCGCCCTTTTGATCGAGATACTTCCTGGCTTGATACGGATCATCAAAAATCTTATAGCCGGCGGTAGGAACGCCGTATTTGACCATCATCTCTTTGGAAAATACCTTACTGGCTTCCAGGCGCGCGGCTTTCTCCTGCGGGCCGAATATCTTAAGCCCGTTCTTTTCAAACTCATCGGCTATCCCCATCGATAAAGGAGCTTCCGGGCCCACAACGGTCAGATCGATCTTTTCTTTTTGGGCAAACCCCAGCAATCCCGGGATGTCATCCGCCTTAATATCAACACATTCCGCCTGCTGCGCGATACCTCCGTTACCGGGCGCGCAGAATATCTTATCCGCTAACCTGGATTGCGCTATCTTCCAGACCAACGCGTGTTCGCGCCCGCCTGAACCTATGACTAATATTTTCATATTATCTCCACGGTTTTCCTGCCTTTGATGATCTCTCCTATACACCATGAACGCACGCCCAGACTGCCAAGCCGCGAGATAACCTTCCTTTTAAGCCCGGGCTTGATTATCAAAACCATCCCGATCCCCATATTCAATGTATGGTACATCTCCCTATCTTCAATGCCGCCCTTATCCTGGATAAGGCTGAATATCTTCGGCACAGGCCAGGAGCCCTTAAAGATCCCGGCATCGACGCCAGAGGGAAGAATGCGCGCTATTTTGTCGTAAAAAGCGCCGCCGGTGATATGCGAGATCCCGTTGACGCGGCAGGTGCGGAGTAAAGACAAAACCGGCTTCACATATATGCGGGTCGGACGCAAAAGCTCAGGCGCCATGCGTTTTAATTCTTTCCCGGAAAGAACCTTCCTGACCAGGGAATAGCCGTTAGAATGCAGACCGCTGGATCCCAGGCCCACTATCACATCCCCGGGTTTTATCCTTGAGCCGTCGATTATATCCTTACGTTCCACCACCCCTACGCAAAATCCCGCGATATCATAATCCCCGTCCTTGTACATCCCCGGCATCTGAGCGGTCTCACCGCCGATCAGGGAACAACCCGACTCAATACATCCGTCGTTGATACCTTTGACAATATCTTTTAAGGCGCGGCTTGTCATACTACTGAAAGCTATATAATCCAAAAAGAAAAGCGGCCGGGCTCCGGTGCAAAGGATATCGTTGACATTCATCCCCACCGCGTCTATACCTACGGTATCATGCTTGCCGGCCAGACAGGCGATCTTTAATTTGGTGCCTACCCCGTCGGCGGAAGAGACCAGGACCGGGTCGCGGTATTTATTTTTATCCAGCCTGAAGAAACTGCCGAAACCCCCGATATCGCGCAGGACGTTTTTGGAAAAAGACCTGCGCAGCATAGGCACGATCGCTTTTTTAAAGACCCCGGCTTGGGCAATATCCACGCCGGCCTTCTTATAAGTCACTTTTTGCATACTTTTATTTCCCCCTGGCCGCAGCAATGCATCTCCAATGAAAACTTGCCTTCCCCTTTTTTCCATTTAGCCGGGTATTTTCCCGTCCAACAGGCGGAGCAATAACGGTCTTTGGGATACTTGAGGCAGCTAAGCATGCCATCCAGGCTAAGATACCCTAAGCTGTCTACGCCTAAATATTTCCTTATTTTTTCCAGGGACCCGTACTTATTGGCGATCAGCTCCGAAGGCTGATGAAAATCGATGCCGTAAAAACACGGGAAACGGTGCGGCGGGCAGGAGATCCTCAAATGCACCTCTTTTACGCCTGCCTTGCGCAAATTCCGCACGCGGATCTTGGAAGTGGTCCCCCGTACAATAGAATCATCAACGATAATTATACGCTTCCCCCTCAGAATATCGTGCAGTAGATTAAATTTAACCCTGACCCCCAAGTCCCGGGTATCCTGAACCGGCTGGATAAATGTCCTTCCGACATAGTGGTTACGTATGATACCCATCTCCAGAGGAATAGCGGACTCCTGGGCATACCCTAACGCCGCGGAGAACCCTGAATCCGGGACCGGGACTACATAATCCGCTTCAACCGGATGTTCTCTTGCCAGTTGTTCGCCGAAGCGCCGCCTGGCCGCGTGCACATTCTCCCCAAAAATTACCGAGTCCGGACGGGAAAAATAGACGTGCTCAAAAGTGCAAAAAGAAGAACGGTCTTTAACTTGCAGTTCCGCGGGGCGCAGGGATTTGATCCCGCCCTTTTTTATCAAGACTATCTCGCCGGGCTGGACATCACGCACGAGTTTTGCCCCCACCAGGTCAAAAGCGCAGGTCTCCGAAGCCACGCACCAGGAATTACCGATCCTGCCCAGCGAAAGCGGACGGAAACCCAGCGGGTCCCTCACCGCGATCAGAGTATCGTTACTCATCATCACCAGGGAATACGCGCCCTTTATCCTCTTGAGGGCGTAAATAAGGCTGTCTTCTAATTTACGCGACTTAGCCTTAGCCATCAGGTGGATGATTATTTCGGAATCCGTCGTTGTCTGGAATATCGAACCGGACTTTTCCAATTCCTTGCGCAGAAAAAGAGAATTTATAAGATTTCCATTATGGGCAATACAGGATGAGCCTTTGGCATAATCTACCAGCAGGGGCTGGGCGTTCTTGATAACGCTCGAGCCGGTAGTCGAATAACGCACGTGACCGACTGCCATATCGCCTTTAAGCTTTAAGAGAAGATCGTGGTTAAAAACATCATTCACCAGGCCCATGCCCTTATGGACCGATAAATGCCCGGCGTTGTTGACCGCGATCCCGCAAGCCTCCTGGCCCCGATGCTGTAAAGCATACAGCCCAAGATAGGTAAGCCAGCTGGCTTGTTTACGGTTGGCGATCCCGAATAATCCGCAGAATTCGCGCGGTTCGTCGTTAATAATATTTTCCATAAAGCCCCTTTTTAAGGTTCCTCGCCGGTCCAGCAGAAGGTGCACAATTCCTTTTGCGGTAAACCGATCGCTTTTACCATATCCTTTAATTTCTGATATTTCAAGGTGGTCAGGCCGATATCTTTCCTGATCCATTCCACCATCTTCTTGTGTTTAGGAGAGTTTTCATTGATATATTCGCTCAGATCATTTATATCCTCCCCTTCAAGAGCCTTGATCGCCTTGCGGGCGGCCAGTTCGTTGATGCTGCGGGTAGAATAGTTGAATTTACACGGGAACATCAGCGGCGGACAGGCTATCCTCATATGCACATCCTTAACGCCGCACTCATTAAGCTTCTGGATGGTATAATTCTTAAGCTGCGTGCCGCGGACTATGGAATCGTCGCAAATAACGATGCGCTTACCCTTGATAATATCGGCGACCGGAATAAGCTTCATCCTGGCGATGGTATCGCGCGTTTCCTGGGAAACAGGCGTATAGCTGCGGTCAAATCCCGGCGTATATTTTACCAGGCAGCGGCGGAATACCACCCCGGACTCCATGGCATAACCGATGGCGTGGGTAGTCCCGGAATCGGGGACACCCGAGACCATATCTATTTTAACGTCGTCGTTCCTGGCCAAACAGGCGCCGCATCTTTCCCTGGCCATTTCCACATTGACGCCTTCATAAGAAGAAGCGGGAAATCCGGTATATATCCAGAGGAAAGAACATATCTGGCTGCATTTTTTCCCGGGGCGTTTAGGCTTCATGCCCGCGTCGTTCAACAATACGATCTCTCCGGGCTTGATATCTTTCTTGATCTCAAAACCCAGGTTATTAAAAGCCGTTGTTTCGGAAGTCACCGCCCAATCCCTTCCCCTCTGGCCTATGATCAGGGGGGTATATCCATACCTGTCCCTGGCGGCATATATCCCCTCCTTACTCAATAAAAGCAGGGAACAGGAGCCTTCGATGCGCGAAAACATATTTTCAATGCCTTCCACGATGCTCTTGCCGCCGATGATCAATTTAGATACCAGCTCGGTCATATTGACCGTCCCGTTGGTGACTTCGCTGAAAGATTTGCCTTCCGCGTAAAGTTCCTGCGCGAGTTTGTCGGAATTATCGATAAAACCGTTGGTGACCAGGGCGAACGGGCCGAATTTAGAATGGATAAAAATAGGCTGTTCCTCCCTGCCGCTGACTACTCCGATACCCAGCCTGCCCTTCATGGTCTTGTAATCTTCGTTGAATTTTGTCTTGAAATGGCTGCCCCTGATGTCGTGGATCTTACGGACCAGCTCATCGCCCCATACCGCCAGTCCGGCGAACTGCGTCCCCAGATGGGAATGATAATTAGTGCCGTAAAAGAGGTCCTCGCGGCAATCCTTATCCGATACAACCCCGAAAATTCCGCTCATTATTACAATCCTTTCCTGGCGTATTCCACGCCGTTTTTAAATATCGCTAAACCGTCGCCTGCCTGGCCCTTTAACTTTAAACCCGGCCAGCGGGGATGCTGGACGACATCAACGTGCCTTTCAGGATGCGGCATAAGCCCGAGTATCCTGCCTGTCTCGTCGCAAATACCGGCGATATTATCCAGCGAGCCGTTAGGATTACAAGGATAACCCGCCAGCCGGCCTTCTTCATCGCAATAACGCAGGACGATCTGGCCGTTATTTTTCAGCCTATTTAAGACATATTCATCCCTGGTAATGAACTTACCCTCTCCATGCGCCACCGGCAGATAAATGATATCCGTCAGGTCCCTGGTCCAGACGCATTTTGACCTCTGCGATTCCCTGCTCTTGGCGCGCAGGTATACCCAGCGGTCCTCAAATTTGGCGGAATCGTTCAAGATCAAGCTGGTATCCTGTTCCAGGCCGGGATGACCGGGCAAAAGCCCGCTTTTAACCAGTATCTGGAAACCGTTGCATATGCCGATGATCAATTTCCCCGCCTGGATGAACTTGCTCAGGTCGTGGACCAATTTAAACTTTAATTCATTAGCCAGGACTTTGCCCGCGGCGATATCATCTCCATAGCTGAAGCCTCCGGGAATAGCCAGAATCCGGTAATCATCCAGCTTCTTACTTCCACCCAGGAGCTCATTCACATGCACCAGCTCAGGCAGAGCGCCGGCCAGCTCAAAGGCGAAGAAAGTCTCTTTATCGCAATTTGTCCCCGCGGTGCGCAAAACCAGCACCTTTACTTTTTTATTCATTTTTTCTTTTTCTTATAAAAATCTTTAATGATCTTTAAGGCTTCTTCGGGAGTATCGACCAGTTGGAATATATCCAGGTCCTCTTTGCTGATACAGCCATTTTCCAGGACAGAAGCCTTCATCCATTCTATAAGGCCCTTCCAGTAATCCTTGCCCAGGAGGACGACCGGAAAACGCCCGATGCGCTCTGTCTGGATCAAATTCATGGATTCAAAAAGCTCATCCATGGTCCCGTATCCTCCGGGCACGATCACGAATGCCTTGGCATACTTGACGAACATCACCTTACGGCAGAAAAAATAATGAAAGTCCAGCAGGGTCTTCACATATTGGTTAGCCCGCTGTTCCTGCGGCATCTGGATATTCAAGCCGATGGAATTACCATCCGCTTCCCTGGCGCCCTTATTAGCCGCCTCCATCGCGCCGGGCCCGCCTCCGGTAATAACGGCATATCCCGCCTTAGCCAGAAGATACGCGGTCTTTTCCGTAAGTTTATAGAATTTATCATCCCTTTGTATGCGGGCAGAACCGAATATGGACACCGCGGGGCCGACCTTGGAGAGGGTCTCAAAGCCCTCGACGAACTCCGCCATGATCCGGAATACTCTCCAGGTCTCTTCGCGCGTAAAATCATCCTGCATCATATCATTCTTAGCCATCTGTCTCCATGGTTGTCACCATCTCAAAGGCTTTTGCCAGGCCTCTTTTAGTTCCTTAAGTCCGCTATCGATACAAACCTTGCCGTCAACGCCGAATACCTTAAATTCCTTTTTATCCGAGATACAACCTATCAGTCCGATAGGCAGTCCTTTTAAGACCCTCTCGAATTGTTTTTGATTCCTCTTTTCAACTTCCACTATAAACCTGGAATTGGATTCGGAGAACAAAATAAGATCGTTTCGCGTTTGCGGCATCGCGTAAGGCGCCTGCGAAAGAAAAATCTCCATTCCCAGCCCGCCGGAAAACGCCATCTCCGCGGCAGCCACCGCCAGCCCCCCCTCGGAACAATCGTGCATCGCGCTTATTAACCCCAGGGAAGAAGCGCGGCTAAGGGCTTTGTAGACCGGACGGGCCTTCTTCGGGAACACTTTAGGCACGTTATTTCCGGTTGAGCCTAAAATATCGTAATACTGCGAACCGCCCAGCTCATCATAGGTCTTGCCGACTATATATATCAGGCTGCCCCGGCGCTTAGCGTACATCGAAACCGTATTGCTGATATCCTCCATTACGGATATCGCCGATATCAAAAGCGTCCCGGGAATAGCCAGGGATCTGCCATGGACCGCGTATTCATTATACA
>JAQTUY010000017.1 GCA_028707105.1 Candidatus Omnitrophota bacterium
GGTTACGACCCCAACGTAAAAATAAGATTACTGCAGAAACTTAAAAGCAAGCTGGATATCCTGCTTTGTATCTATGCCGGGGATATTGAAAAGGGCAGGATCCGCGGGGATTTCGGCATCACCTATGATGTGGATGCCATGAAACTTATCGATGATCTGCGGGATAACGGACTTGATGTCACTGCTGTCGTGGTAACGCGTTTTTCCGGGCAACAGCAGGCGCTGCGTTTCAAGAATAAGCTGGAGAACCGCGGCATCAAAGTATTTCTTCACGAGGCTACGCGCGGCTATCCCACTGACGTAGATTTGATCGTCAGCGAGGAAGGTTACGGCCGTAACCCTTACGTTCAAACCTCTAATTCCCTGGTAGTAGTTACCGGGCCCGGCCCGGGAAGCGGAAAACTGGGCACCTGCCTTACTCACCTTTACCACGATTATAAAAAAGGTTTAAAGTCCGGATACGCTAAGTTCGAGACTTTCCCGATATGGAACCTGCCGCTTAAGCACCCCGTGAACATAGCATATGAAGCTGCCACCGCCGATATTATGGACTTCAATATGATAGATCCATTTCATTTATCGGCTTACAACAAAACATCGGTCAATTATAACCGCGATGTGGAAGTGTTCCCGGTCGTCAAAAGAATACTGGAAAAGATATCCGGCGGACAATTGATGTATCAGTCTCCTACCGATATGGGGGTCAATCAAGCCGGTTTTGCTATCGTTGATGACGAAGCGGCGCAGGATGCGGCAAAGCAGGAGTTGATCCGGAGGTATTTCAGGTATCATTATGAGAGCGTGCTGGGAGTGGAGAAGAAGGAGACGGTAGAAAGAGCCAAGCTGATCATGGAAGAAATGGGTCTGCACGCCGAAGACAGGAAAGTTGTGGGCGCCGCTCATAAAGCCTGTGAATCTCATCATAAAAAGGAACATGTTGATGAGGTGGTTTGCGGGGCAGCGATAGAGTTAAGGGATGGCAACATCATCACCGGCAAGAGTTCTGCTTTGATGCACGCCAGCTCAGCTTTGGTATTAAATACCATTAAACATCTGGCTCAGATCCCCGACAAGATACATCTATTGTCGCCCAACGTCATAGAATACACCAAGAACCTTAAGAAGAATATATTAGGATTAAAATCCGAGAGTTTAGACCTTGAAGAGACGCTGATCGCCTTGAGTATGTCTTCCGCGACCAACCATACCGCCGAATTCGCGATGGAGAAGCTCAAAGAACTGGCCGGGTGCGAGGTCCACCTTACGCATATCCCCACGCCCGGAGATGAGACCGGTTTAAGGCGCCTGAAAGTCAATCTTACTACCGACGCCAACTTCTTTTCGCAGGACCTGTTTATCGTATAAAAAACGGGGTCAGACCTAATTTTGATGCTATAAGATCAAATAAAATTAGGTCTGACCCCGTTTTCCCATTACTAAGCCGAAGATGGGAATTGAACCCATAACCTATCGCTTACGAAGCGATTGCTCTACCAGTTGAGCTACTTCGGCAATACTTTTCCGCTGAAATCGAGTAATTATAGCATAGTTTGGAAACAGTTTCCAACATAAAGCGGAAACTGTTTCCAAACCTCTGTTTCACTCCTCGTAATACTCTTGACCTTCTTTCCATTTGCCCTATAATATATTTTATGCTCGATAAAACTATCTCCAGCCGTTACAAGCTGTTAGAAGAATTGCTGTCTGATTCTTTGGCCGTCATTTACAAAACCCAGGACCTCCACGATAACAAGCCGGTTTTTTTAACTCTCCTATCCGAAAGATCCCTTGCCCGCTCCCTGGAAGTCCAACTTCGCTTTAAAAGAGCGGCTGAGCAGGTATCTAAATTAAATCATCCCAACCTGCTAAAGACAATAGAGGTCTGCGAATCCGATAATAAGCTTTACCTGGTATCTGAATACCTGGATTCAACAACCCTCTCAAATTATCTAAAAGCGCCCCAGAACTTAAACCAGCCGCTTAATACCGACCTGGCAGTAGATCTGATCCTCCAGATCTCATCAGCCCTATCCATAGCCCATGAACAGAATCTTCTTCACCAGGCCATCCAGCCGGCCAATATCCTGATAACCGAAGACCAAAATCCCCAGATCAAGCTTTTTAACTTTGGTTTCGCCATCTTAAAAGACATCAGCAAGATAACCGAAAAAGAAGAGATCATCTCGACCTTCGGATACCTGTCGCCTGAAGCAAGCGGTATTCTGCGTAAACCCATAGACTCAAGGTCTGATATCTACTCCCTCGGCGTGATATTTTATCAGCTTCTCACCGGCAGGCGTCCTTACATCGCGGAAGATGTTTCAACCCTTATTCACGAACATATCGCCACCAAACCCACTCCGCCTTCCAGGTACAATAATCAGATACCGCCTGTGATCGATAGTATAGTCCTGCGCCTCATTGCCAAGGAGCCTACTGAAAGATATCAGGGGTTGTCCGGCCTTACCTTTGATCTGATGGAATACCAGAGCCGGAGGGCTAAAGGAAAGGAACTAGTAGATTTTGAAATAGCCCGCTTTGATAAGCTAAGAGAGATATCCTTTTCAACCAAGCTTATCGGCAGGGATAAAGAACTGGCTCAACTTAACGACCTGCTTAACAAGACTAAACAAGGCCGGGGTTCGCTTGCTTTTGTTTTTGGCGAGCCGGGCATAGGCAAGTCAAGGTTGGCAGATGAACTTCGCGGTTCGATCCATTCCTTAAGCGGCCTCTTCTGCGGCGGAAAATGCTACCAGTTTGAATTCCGCACTCCCTATAAGGTTTTTTCCGAAGCTATAGACGCTTATATCGAAAAGGTAAAACGCCTCTCACAAAAAGAACAGGGATCGCATATTAAGCGCATCAAGGATACCCTGGGAGAACTTGGGGGAGAAGTCGTCAAAATATCGCCGGCCATAACCGATCTTATAGGCCAGCCGCCTCAACTGGTAGAATTGGAGCCGGAAAAAGAAAGGATCCGTTTCCTCATTACCGTGATCAACTTTTTAACTTCGCTTTCATCTTCAGAGGCGCCTTTGCTTATGTTCCTGGATGACCTTCAGTGGGCGGATGACGGGTCGCTGGAGATCCTGGAACGTTTCGCTGAAAAGATCCAGAATACATCAACTTTTTTGATCGTCAGCTATCGTGATAATGAGGTTGATCAAAGCCATCCGCTTGCGCGGCTGATCAAGAAGTTCAGGGAGCAGGGCATACCGTTTACAGAGCTGCCCATAAAGTTTTTCAGTCTTGCCGAGACTTCGAGAATGGTCAGCCAGATCATTATGGAAAAAGAAGAGGCTGTATTGCCTTTGGCCCAGGAATTGAACGAAAGGACGAAGGGCAACCCGTTTTTTACTCTGGAGCTCCTGCATTCATTAGTAGATTCCAAGGTTATCCAGCTTAAGGATGAACATTACACTTATGACCTGGTTAAACTCCAGGCTGCCAACTTACCCACTACTATAGTTGACGCGGTGTTGCGGCGGATGAGGGACCTTTCAGAAATAGCCCTGCAGATACTTTCCTACGCTTCAGTTATGGGTAAAGAGGTGCAGTTTGAATTACTTTCCGACCTGACCCAGCGCCCCACGGACCAGATTATAAACTCCATTGAAGACGGGGTAGAAAATCAGCTTCTTTACCGCGATATAACGGGTGAAGAAAACATATTTTTTATGCATGATCGTATCCGGGAGGCGTTCTACCGGAGAGTGCCGGAAGAGGAAAGAGTGTCTTTGCACAGGCATATAGCTGAAGTCCTTGAAGAGCAAAATAAGTCCAATATTGAACCTGTATTATATGACCTGGCGCATCATTTCACCCAGGGTAAAGTGGAAGATAAGGCGTTGGAGTATTCTTTGTCCGGAGCGCGAAAAGCCCAGTCTTCTTACGCCCATACCCTGGCTATAAATTTGTATAATACCACGAAGGAGATCCTGGAAGCGCAGGACAAAAAAGATTCCCGGCAGTATATCGAAGTCCTGGAGAATCTTGGTGAAGTATATAGATTAGCGGGTAAATTTGACGAATCTTTAGTGATGTTGAAAGAATGTGAATCATTGATCCCAGCCAAAGACCTGTTTTACAGGGCGCGGATCCTGTCTAAGACCGGCGAGACATTATGGGATAGCAGCAAGGTAGATGAGAGCTCTTTAGCATTTGAAAAAGCGCTTCAGATATTAGGAGTGCGTTTCTTCAGGCGGAAGGAGGGAGTAGTCCTGGGGATATTAAAGGAACTGGTCAGGCAGGCGTTCCATACCTGGTTCCCGAAAATATTCGTGCGCGAGAAATACGCGGCTTCGGCCCAGGAATTGATCATCTCAAGGCTATTGATCAGGCTGGGGCATACGTATTATCTTTGCGATATGGATAAAACGTTTTATTTATACCTGAAGTCGCTTAATTTTTCGGAACAATTAGGCCCTTGCCCGGACCTGGCATTCAATTATATGAGCGGCGGACCTGTCTGGATCACTTTCCCCTGGATCGCGCGTACTTTCAGGGATCTGAACAGAGGCTTGAAGATGTCGCGCGAATTAGGCGATAAGATAAGGGAGGGTTCAGCCTACGCTTATTTCGTTTATTGCTCATACCTGAGCAATAAACCTGTCCAAGCCATAGAGTATGGCAACAGTTCAATAGAAATACTGAATAAGTTTGGCGAATATTGGGACCTTGCGGTCGGCTGGATATTCACATGCATGTCTTATTTTTATACCGGGCAGCTGGATAAGGCCTATAGGGAATTAGAGAAGTATTTTTCAACAATGAAGATGGTGGGCACTTTGCAGGGTCTGGGCTGGGGGTATCTGCGTATCGCGCAATGCAAATTATTCCTGGGGATCATTGATGATTCTGTGGTCGAGGCGCTCAAGGAATCGCTGCGTTTATGCGAGCAAACAAAAGATAAGGGAAATACCATAGATACCCTGGCAATATTAGGGTACGCGCATTTCAAGAGGGGCGAGCATGAAGCAGCGGTAAAGGCTTGCGATGAGACGATCAGGCTATTTCCTACTTATTTTAATAAGGGAGTCTGGTCGTTAGAGGTTTTTCCGATAACCGCGGCGGTTTATTTGGGCCAGATAACGGATAATCCGGATATTACTTTGTCTCAGAGGAAAGAGTATCTAAAAAAGGCTTTATATTGTTGCCGGCAGAGTATGTCTTGGGGTAAGAGGTTTGCGATCTTTCTCGGCTACTCCTATCAGGTTAACGGCACTTACCTTTGGCTGCGCGGCAAGAAGAAAGAAGCCGTCAAAACCTGGGAAAAGGGCTTGTATTGGCTGCGCACTAACAAGAACAACCCCGGCGGCGACAAGTACCGTATCGCCTATATCCTCCTGGAGCAAGCCAAATTCCTGCTCCAGGACAACCAAAAGGACAAAAAAGCCTACTCTAACCTGATCGAAGCCAGAGACCTCTTTACCGAGATGGGTTGTAAGTTGGATCTTGAGACTGCCAATAAGCTTCTGGGATCCATCTCTCCCGAAGGAATATCAGTAGACTCCCGTCAAGTCCTGACCCAGAAGCGCCATCTAGACAGCCTGCTCTCCGTAACCCAGGCTATCGGCTCTATCTTTATCCTGGATGAACTGCTCCAGAAGATCCTGGAATACGGCCTAAAGGTAACCGGAGCAGAACGGGGCTTCCTGCTTCTCTATGACCAGACTAAGAATCTCTCTTTAAAAGTCTCCTCCGGCCTGGAAAAGGACTTATCCAGCCTATCCTTCTCCTATGATAACTATAAATTGTCACTTGAGCTGATCAATGAGGTCCAGATTTCAAAAGCCGCATCCATAGTCGACCAGGATACAACCTCCAGTTCCAAGATCTCAAATGAGCTCAAAACTTTCTCTGTGAGGCAAGCCATAGCCGTACCCCTGCAAACCCGAGATAAGCCCATAGGGATTCTCTATCTGGATAACCGTCTGGCCGGAGGTACCTTTGGCAAAGATGAGCTGGAGCTGATGAAAGGCTTCGCCGTCCAGGCTTCAGTCTCAATTGAGAACGCCTTCCTGGTCTCAAGCTTAGTTGAACAGGAGAGACTAAAACAAGAGCTAGAGCTGGGCAGGCAGATCCAGGAAAGCCTCCTGCCCAAAGAAAGCCCTAACCTGCCTAACCTAAAGCTCATCGGCACCATGCTCCCGGCCAAGGAGATAGGCGGTGACTACTATGACTTCGTTATTCCGGAAATGGGGTCAGACCCAATTTCCCAGGCTATTTCCTCTGTAGGTATTGTCATCGGTGACGTCTCCGGCAAAGGTGTAGCCGCGGGCCTCTTAATGGCCATGGCCAAGACCGCCATCCACACCCTTTCCCAGGAAGAGACCTCCCCTAAACAGATACTCCTGCGCACTAACCAGATCTTGGTTAAGCACATCGGCGCCCAGAAGTTCATGACCATGCTCTACTTCAGGTATGATACAACCTCTAAAACCCTGACCTACTCCTCAGCCGGCCATGAGCATATACTTATCTACCGTAAAGAAGGTAAGGTTGAATCCATCCTCTCCGGCGGCTTCATGCTGGGTATGGTCCCGGATATAGCCAGCTTCCTTGAAGACCACCAGATCAGCCTAAACGTGGGGGATAAGATCATCCTTTACACCGATGGAGTAACCGAAGCTCGCAACCCGCAAGAAGACCTCTTCTCACTTGAGAGGCTTATTGATATAATAGGTAAACAGGGCCAAAAGTCTGCTCAAGATCTGCTCTCATCGATTAAAGAAGAAGTCTATACCTATATCGGCACCAGAGAGCAGTATGATGATATAACCTTAGTTGTTATGGAAGCGACATGAGAAACGGGGTCAGACCTAATTTTTACTGCTACCTAATCCCAGAAAAATTAGGTCTGACCCCGTTATTACTCCGGTAATGATGGAGGCGACCTAAGGTACCCACTGTCCCGTTCAGTTTGGAAACAGTTTCCAAAGTCTAGTTCCGTTAGTTGCGGTCTCATTAAATCATTTGATTTTTAGATTTTGATATAGTAAAATACATTAATCATTGGACTATAAATTTATAGGTTTATCTCTAACGGAAATTTAAGGAGGGGGGATGATGAAGATCTTGAGCGGAATCGGGGTTGCGGTTCTATCATTAGGATTTATTTTATCTTCAGCGTGCGTTGTCAGCGCGCATACAGGCGAAGAAACCAGCGAAGCCGTCCATCTGCATGAAATAGGAGTGCTCAGCGGGTATATTTTTGAGAATGAGGAGATAAATCACAAGGAAGACTTTGAGGCGGCTCTTATTTCTTTGCGCCTGGGTTACGATATCAAGCCCTGGTTTAATAAGTTCAATATTAATTTCCCCGGGTCACTACAGTTCGATCTGGAGCCGTATATCGACCCCATAATCAAACCGGATGAGGGCGTGGAAGCCGGAAGCGCGTTCTTATTGAAATATTCTTATCCTATAAAAAAGTTTGTGCCGTATATAGAATTCGGAACCGGCCTTATTTACACCTCGCAGCATACTTTCAATCAGTCCACTCAGTGGAATTTTCTCGACCAGGCCGGTGGCGGGTTAGCCTATATGCTTACTGACAGGACCAGCGTAAGCGTGGGTTACCGTATCAGGCACTATTCCAATTGCGGCATCAAAGAGCCGAATGGCGGAGTTAATTCCCAAGTCATAGTTTGCGGCATATCGTATCTTTACTAATCCTTATCACGGTTTTTTATGCCCAAATTCTCGCAGGTCCTCTTTAAGAACAAAAATTTCTTTTTTTTGTGGATAGGCCAGATAATCTCCCAGCTTGGCGACCGCCTGGACCAGATGGCCTTGATCGCCTTCATTTACGCCCGCTCTCCCGGTTCGGCGTTTGAGATCGCCAAGATGCTCACCTTTACCATTATACCCGTATTCTTGGTCGGGCCTTTGGCCGGCGTTTATGTGGACAGGTGGGACAGGCGGCGCACGATGTATATCTGCGACCTGTTGAGGGCCCTCCTCGTTTTAACTATCCCTTTATTTCTGTTTTATAGCAAGCATCTTTATTTCGTTTACGGCGTGATCTTCCTGACTTTTTGCGTAGGAAGATTTTTTGTTCCCGCCAAGCTAGCCATTATCCCGGACCTGGTGAATAAAGATGAACTTCTTATCGCCAATTCCCTGGTGAACACTACCGGAATGATCGCGGCTATTATGGGTTTTGGGATAGGAGGGGTGCTGATCGAGGTGCTCGGGCCAAAACGGGGATTCTACCTGGATTCTTTAAGCTTCCTTATATCGGCAGGCCTGATATTCCTGATCGTCACCAGGCATTATAAATCCTCCTTACGCATAAAAGAGTTCAGTAAAGACATCATCATGGCCATCAGGAAATCGGTGTTTCAGGAGATCAAGGAAGGAGTCATCTATTTTATAAAACAGAAGCAGATCCGTTTTACCGCGAGTATACTATTTCTTTTATGGGCGGCGCTGGGAGCGGTTTATGTGGTCATAATCGTCTTTATCCAGAGCACTTTGCATTCAGCCACTAAAGACCTTGGGCTTTTGATCATGTTCCTGGGGATAGGGTTGTTCTTGGGTTCGCTTTTTTACGGCCGTTTCGGCGAGAAGCTGTCTCATTATAAAGTTATATTTATTTCTTTGGTATTTAGCGGGATAATAATCATGCTTTTTGCTATTACTTTAAAGCAATATCCGTATTTTTTGATAGCCGCGGTTTTTTCCTTTATCCTGGGAGCGGTTGTAGCTCCTATAGTGATAGCTTGTAACACCCTTATTCATCATGTCAGTGATAACAACATGATGGGTAAGGTTTTCAGTTCCCTTGAGATAGTTATGCACCTGGGGTTTCTTTTATCTATGTTTGCCAGCAGTATCCTGGCGGAAAAGGTCCCGAAATCGGCCATCCTTATTTTCGTAGGCGCGGTATTTTCCGTCTTAGGGCTGGTAAATTATTTCCACTCTCCTATCAGCACCCCACGCTCATAGCATCTAGCCCAAATCGGAATTGGGCTAGTGTCCGCCTTGTGGCGGAGTATTACGTTGGTGTCATCCTTGTGGATAAGGAGGTTTAGTAATGAAGAATATCGCTGTATTCGCTTCGGGCCGGGGAACTAATTTTTCCGCTATTGCCAGGGCGGTTCGCAAGGGGATCATCAATGCAAATTTAGCCTTGCTGGTATGTGATCGGCCCGGGGCTCCTGTTATTGCTAAAGCCAGGAGGGCGCGGGTTAAAGTAGTTTTGGTCAAGAGAAAAGATTTTTCATCTCCGGCAGAATTTGATTCAGAGCTGATCGGGCACCTGGAGGAGAATAAGATAGACCTGATCGTACTGGCAGGCTTTATGCTCCTGCTCTCACGGGAATTCGTCGAAAAGTATAAGGGACGTATCATCAATATCCACCCCGCACTCCTGCCTTCATTTAAAGGCGCGCACGGGATTAAGGAAGCTTTTGATTACGGCGCGAAATTAAGCGGAGTGACGGTGCATTTTGTGGACGAGAAGATAGACCACGGCCCGATCATCCTGCAGCAACAGGTGCGCGTTGAAGAAGGTGATACCCCGGAGTCATTTGAAGCCCGGGTCCATAAGGTAGAACACAAACTGTATCCTCAGGCTATTGGATTATTCCTGGAAGGTAAGTTGAAGGTCGAAGGCAGGAAGGTCAAGATCACTTTGTAGCTCTCTCCCAGATCGCCCCCGTACTTAAAAAAAGCTTGTTGTTATTTACCAGGTTATAAAGCTGCGCCCCGTCAAAATCTTTAAGGCCGTATATCTTTATGACCGCGGCCACCACCTTTTCGACTTCCTTATCAATATCGGCGTTTTTCTCTATTTCGGGCTTTTGGAATTTGATCCTGATGCGGTATTGGATCTGCTTGGCGACAAATTCCGGAAGGGTGAAGTCGGTATACTTGATATACGAACCTTCGCGGTCTATTATTAATTCGGGGGGCAGGATCTCGACCTCCTGGATGGCGCGGTGCTGGTATTCTTCCGTAGATATGTAATTGTAAGAGATCTTCTTCAGGTCGAGATAGTAAGAGGTCTGTTTTATCTCATAGCCTTTGTCTATATCCGTGAGCACAAAGCAGATAAAGTCGGGTTCCCCGGACTTGGCGCGGTCCATGCTGAAGAGCACGCGCCGGATAACGCTCCAGGCCTGGTTCGTTTTTTCTGAAATGCTTTTAGCCAGGTTGACTTCCTGGATGACCTCGGTTTCCGGGATAGGGTCGATCTCATACTGGACTTTCAGCGATCCATCCTCAAAGGCGGAATCGTTGCTTTTTATCTGGTACCTGTCATACGATTTTTCGGGTTTCTCCGAGGGCTGGAACATACCTGTGACCGGCATATACACCCAGAGGGTTTTGCCTACCAGTTTAGTAGTCAGATCGATGTTAAATTCTTTCTTGCAGATGTCGCGAATAGCATCGGGGATATCCTCTTGTGTAAAGGTGGGTTTAGTGGATGAGGAACAGCCCAGGATAAGAGAAAAGATAAGGAGAGTATTAAGAAGAAGGCCGGCTTTTGCCGAATTCCTTAAATATCGCTTCAATTTCGTCATAATTGAGTTCTTGTTTGGCAACGAGTTCATTGGCTAGGCGGTCAAGCAGGGCTTGTTCTTTTTTGAGCAGGTCCGAGGCTTCTTTAAGGCACGACTGCATTATATCCTGCACGTCATTATCCAGGCGGGTCTTCATCTCTTCCGATATCAAGGGGTTGCCGCCGATCAGTTTATAAAAATCCAGGGCGTGAAAATCGCCGATGATGCCGGATCTGCCCATTCCCATGCGCCAGACCATATTATGAGCCGTAAATAAGGCATTGGCGAAATCCCCGCCGACCCCTGCGGTAGTATAGCCGAATTTAATCTTTTCCGCCGCGTAAGAGCCCAGGGAGATCTTAATCTCGTTCAATAGCTGTCTCTGGTCTTCGACTAATATCTCTTCGCGTTCCGGAACCCAGGTCGCTCCGCCGGTATGCCCCCGGGGCGTAATTGTGATCTTAAAGACGTCTTTGGTGGGCGCCATAAGATAGGTAACGATAGCGTGGCCCGCTTCGTGATAGGCGGTGAGAAGCTTTTCTTTTTCGCTCATTTTGATCCTGCGCTTGATGCCCAGGGCTATCCTTTCCCGGGCGTCGTCAACATCCTTCATCGTGATAAGCTGCCTTTTATTGCGCACCGCGATAAGGGCGGCTTCGCGGATGATATTAGCGATATCGGCGGGACTATTCCCTACGGTGATGCGCGCCAGGCGTTCGATCTTGACGTCTTTCTCGTCATATTTGACATTATTAAGGTAATAAGCGAAAAGTTTTTCCCGGTCTTCAAGGTTTGGTTTATCCACGTATATCTTGCGGTCAAACCTCCCCGGGCGAAGCAGGGCTTTGTCCAGGAAGTATTCCGGCATATTGGTTGCGCCGATAATGACCACATTGGAAGCTTTTTCCTTAAGCCCGTCCATTTCGACAAGCAGCTGGTTTAAAGTCATATTGGCTTCATTTTGCCCGCTTCCTCCGGATCCGTAAGTCCTTGTTGAGCCGATAGCGTCTATTTCATCTATGAAGATGATACAGCCGCCTTCCAGCTCGGCCAGCTGTTGGGCATTCTTAAAAAGGCTGCGTATCCGTCCGGCGCCCACGCCGACGAACATCTCTTCAAATTCGGAGCCGGACATGGAAATGAACGGTAATGTCGCCTCGGTGGCAATGGCTTTGGCCAGGTAGGTCTTCCCGCATCCCGGCGGCCCCAGCATGAGGATGCCTTTTAGTATTTTTCCGCCGATACGCTGGACCTCCTGGTGGTCTTTGATAAGTTTGACGACCTCCAGGGCTTCCTGTTTAGCCTCATCCATTCCGATGACGTCTTTCCAAGTGATACCCAGCGCTTTTCCTTCTATTGATTTCTTGGCGGCCTGAGTGAACGATTGGGCCCCTCTTTTAAACATTAACCAGTACCATAAATAGGTATATACGATGCCGAAGACAATAGCCATGACCAATTGCATGTATAACTGCAGGGGGAGCATGGCGAGCTGCGACTGCCTAAGGAAGGATTCTGCTTCATTCCAGGCGCGGATGCCCTTGACTATAAAAAGGATCAGCGAAATAGCCAGCGCCACTATTCCGGTTAATACTACGGCCCTGATCCAGTATAATTTTAAATAAAACACAAATTTTTTCATTTTTTTTCCTCTGGAAGGTAAAATAGCATATTAAACAGGCCAAGTCAAACCCTTTTTGCCCTTGACGGGAAAAGCTTATTATGCTAGGATAACTTCCCTAATATAAAAGAAAGGAAGGGGAAAATGGCAAAGATAAAAAAAGTTCTTGGAAGAGAGATACTCGATTCGCGCGGTAATCCTACGGTCGAGGTGGAGGTGCTTCTTGATAACGGGATAATGGGCCGGGCAGCGGTTCCTTCAGGCGCGTCAACCGGTGAAAACGAAGCGCTTGAATTGAGGGACGGGGATAAGAAGAGATATCAAGGTAAGGGCGTTCTCAAGGCGGTGGCGAATGTAAATGACGTAATCGCCCCTAAGATCAGAGGTTTAAGCCCTGATTTTGAGAAGGTCGATAAAGCCCTTTTCGCTCTGGACGGCACCGAGAATAAGTCTAAGCTGGGCGCCAACGCTATCCTGGGCGTATCTATGGCAATAGCCAAAGCCGCCGCGCTCACTAAGAAACAACCTCTCTATAAGTTTCTTGGCGGGGATAAAGCAAAAGTCCTGCCTATACCGCAAATGAACATACTTAACGGCGGTATGCACGCGGATAATAACCTGGATATTCAAGAATTCATGATAATGCCCATCGGCGCGCCGAGTTTCAAAGAAGCCCTGCGTACGGCGACCGAGGTTTTTCATAACCTGAAATCAATTTTGAAATCTAAAGGCCTGGCAACTTCGGTCGGAGATGAGGGAGGGTTTGCTCCTAACCTTACTTCCAACCACGAAGCCCTGGATTTTATCCTTCAGGCGATAGATAAGGCCGGATACAAGGCCGGTAAAGACGTATACCTGGCCATGGATTGCGCCGCCAGTTCTTTTTACCAGGATGGCAAATATAAGTTTGAAGGCGCGATGAGAAGTTCAGGCGACATGATAGCCATCTACGAAAGCTGGGTCGGTAAATATCCAATAGTTTCCATTGAGGATGGGTTAGGTGAATTTGACAGCGAGGGCTGGAAGGAATTAACCAAACGCCTTGGGGCTAAAGTGCAGTTGGTAGGCGATGATATCTTTGTTACTAACCCTAGGATCTTCAAGAAAGGGATCGAAGACGGTATCGCCAATGCCATATTGGTGAAGGTAAATCAGATCGGGTCGCTTTCCGAGACGCTGGAAGTAATGCGGATGGCCGCTAAGAATAAGTATAAGGCGGTCGTTTCGCACCGTTCCGGAGAGACCGAAGATACCACGATAGCCCATTTAGCGGTGGCAACCAATGCCGGGCAGATCAAGACCGGTTCGCTTTCCCGCACGGACAGGATCTGTAAATATAATGAACTCCTGAGGATCGAAGAGGAATTAGGCGAAAAGGGAGTTTATGCCGGAACCACTTGGAAGGCGCGCGGGTAGGAGTTTTTAGGATGGTATCGATTTTGAGCAAGATAATCAAGAACGCCTTAGGCTTGTTCATCGCCGCAGTCATACTGGCGTTTTTGTTCCTGCCCGGCTATACTAAGATGCAGGACTTAAAAGAGAAGAATAAGACGCTCGATGCCAATATCCATAAGTTAAAGGTCGAGAACACCCTCTTGAAGAACGAGATCGCCCGTATCCAGAGCGATCCTCTGTCGCAGGAAAAGATCGTGCGCGATAAGATGGGCGTGGTGCGCAAGGGCGAGGTGATGTATAAGATAGAGCAGCCGCCTGAGCAAGCGCAGTAGGATACCGGCAGGTGATTGTCTTGCGAATTGTCTTGTTATAGCGCAATATTGTGTTATAATAAAACCTCAATAAGAAATATTGTTCTTTGTGCACGGATAGTTTAAATTGATAATAGTAAGCTATCGCGGGGTGGAGCAGTCTGGTAGCTCGTCAGGCTCAATGGACACAAAACTCAAAGCAGATATCGCGGAATCAGCCGTTATAACGGAATTGCTTAAAAAGGGTTTTAAAGTGCTAAAACCCGTAGGGGATCGTCTCCCTTATGATTTAGCGCTTGACCTTGACGGCAAACTTCTGCGTATACAGGTGAAGAGCGCTTGGTTTGATCATAAGAAAAACTCTTATGGCGCTGATGTCAGAAGAACCAAGACTAATCGCCGGCGTATGCGTAGAGATCGTTATACCGAGGACGATTTTGATTTTGCGATGCTGTATATCGAGTCCCTGGATGTGTTTTACATTATGCCTTTTTCTGTATTTAAAACTTATGGAAGCACAATAAGTTTAGTGGAATCAGATAAAAGGCAACGTAAGCCACAGTCAGCACAATACAGGGAACGATGGGATTTGTTGTCGTGTGGGCTCCTCGGCCGGAAACGGCTGAAGGATAGCCTGTCAAATTCGGTGAAGCTCTCGAGGTAACTCAGGGTAATACCGAGCCAAGTCCTAATGAATATATTAGGAAAGGTGTAGAGACTATACGGCAGGGACCGATGATGTATCGGCCAAGATATAGTCCAGACTACAAATTTCGATTAATAATCGGAAGCAGTGAAAACTGTAGTAGTATGCATAACCTGAAGGTCGTCCGTTCAAATCGGGCCCCCGCAACCAGTTTCACGAGAACCCGCCGTGGAGAAATCCGCGGCGGGTTTTTTTATTGACAAATATATATAACAACTTTATGATACTCTAATGCGCATGTCAGGATCGCGGATATCACGTTAATGTAGCATTAGTCGTCATGGAGGCGGAATGATGAAAGCGCTTATAGTATATTTTTCGCAGGGAGGCAGCACGGCTAAGGTAGCGGAAAGTATCGCCAGCGGGCTGCGCGGCAGCGGTTATCAAGTCGACCTGTTTAATTTGAAAGACGGCAAGCCTCCGGCGGCCAAAGGTTATGACTTGTTCGGGGTGGGTTCTCCTACTTATATCTACCGTCCGTCATTCAATATATTGGATTACTTGCAAAGTTTGCCTGAGCTTACCGGGGTGCCGGCTTTCGCCTTCGCTACAAGCGCGGGAATAGTCGGGCATACGGGAAATAATATCAGGGACGCGTTAGCCAAGAAAGGGGCCAAGGACGCCGGGTATTTTAAGGCTCATGGGGCTTGTTGGTTTATCGGTTTTTTGAGAGAAGGTTATTTATTGAAGCCGGGCGCTCCGACTAAGGAAACGTTAGACCAGGCTGAGTCTTTCGGGCGTGCTGTAGTCGATAATATCGCAAAGAGTAACTATGGGAAAACTCCGCGCGATCCTCAAATAAAATTCCTTTTTCGCCTACAGCGTTTGCTGCTTTGCCGGCTCTTTGTGCAAGTAATGCATAGCTGGTTATTTTTCTCGAAAAAAAGCTGCGATTCCTGCGGCGTATGCGTTAAGACCTGCCCCGTCGGTAATATTAAAGCGGGCAAAAATGGCCGGCCTGTCTGGGGGCATAAGGATTGCCTGCTGTGTTTTTATTGCGAGCTTAAATGCCCGAAGGACGCGATACTGTCGTCTCCGCACTTTATACCGGGCTTTCGTTTATTCGTGAAATACGATATGTGCCTTAACGCATCCGATAATTATTATGACAAGGTGATTTTTAAACCGGGCGGCAGAGTAGAATCCGCGTCCGGATAAAGCGCCGGCCTAAGATCAATTCATCCGGGAGGGGGAAATGGAGAGGTTTCTTGAATATTGGCAGAAGGGATGGAAGGTTATACTGATGATAATCTGCGTTAACCTTTCCTATCTATTATTATTTATTCCGGTCGCGTTAGCGGTTGTCTTGACCGGCGGCAGTAAAGTGACGTATTATTTCTGGGCTGTTATCGTCGGGATCATCTTCGCGCCCGGGCTTACTTATTTCGTCTTTAAGTCCTTTTACGGCGAACAATAGGGCATCGGGATAAACTATGTTCCTAAAAGTAAATAACGGCAAAGTCGTCAATTCCTCCGGCAGGCCGGTTGTCTTAAGAGGGCTAAACCTGGGCGGTTGGCTGATGATGGAGGGGTATATCCTGGGCGGCAGGAATATCGCTGAACGGCAATTTAAGAAGAACCTTGCCCAAAAGCAGGGCCAACAAGCCTTGGGAGACTTTACCCGCTTTTGGAGGGATACATTTATCCAGGAAGAGGATTTCAAGGCGATCGCCGCGATGGGGCTTAATTGCGTCCGGCTGCCGTTTAATTACCGCCTGATCGAAGAAGGCGGGCTGAAATATTTAAAGGAGGCGGTTAAGCGCTGTAAGAAATACGGCTTGTGGTGTATTTTGGACCTGCACGCCGCGCCGGGAAGCCAGAATCAGGATTGGCATTCGGATAGCTTAGGTGAGGCTCTTCTCTGGAGGGATAAGAAGAGCCAGGATAAGTTCATTAAAATATGGCAGCTGCTTAGCCGGGCCTTCAAGGACGAAGAAGCTGTTGCCGGATATAATATTGTGAACGAGCCGGTATGGGATAAGACGCGCCCGATCCTGGAATTATACAAAAGAACGGTCAGCGCTATCAGGGAGATCGACAAGAAGCATATCATATTCCTGGAAGGTAACTGCTGGTCCCAGGATATCGAATTCTTAGGGTCGCCGTGGGATGATAACCTGGTTTACAGCGTCCATTTCTACGGCCCGCTGGAGTTTACTTTCGGCTTTGTGCGCGACCTGAAATATCCCGGAAATATATTCGGTGAATACTGGTCAAAGGCTAAACTTAAAGAGATCCTTAAGAAGTATCAGCGGTTGCAGAAGCTCTGGAAAGTGCCTATTTACGTCGGAGAGTTCGGCCAAAATAGCCGATGTCCTTATTGCCATCGCGAGTTTCAATGGACCGCCGATGTATTGGATATTTTTAAAGAGTTCGGTTTTCACTGGACCTATTGGACTTACAAATGTGCCGCTCAAGCCACCTTTCCCGATGGGGTATACCAGTATCAGGCCAATCCTGCCTGGATATGCCGCCAGGGCCCGGTCTATGGCTGGGAAAACTTCTATACCCTCTGGAACAAGCAAAAACTCGATATCGTCCGATCCTGGCAGACCTCTAATTTCACCCTCAACAAAACACTTTATTCCATCCTCAAATCGCATTCAAAATAATATCCTCTTAGCGGGTCCTGCCGAGTGAGCGTTTAGCGGGGACGCTCGTTTTGCCCCTGCGAGGCAAAACATCGCTCGGGTCGGCTGCGTCGCTCTCACCTCTATGCATATAGCGGGTGATCCATGCCCGCTCCTTGCCTCCACGCCCCGCTTAAACGTTCACTCGTCACCCGCTAACACGTATTATCGCTTTATATGCGGATTTATTTGTATCAAGGATCTTTACCGGAGCGTGCATTAGAAATTTTTTGCCACAGCAGATTTACTTGCAGGTCTGCAAGGCTTTACGGCGCGTTGGAGTATTGAACTTTTGCTAGCGTTAGCCTCTACGAAAACGAGCCGTAAACCGCAGCAGACGGACAAAAAATTTCAGCACGCGGAGGTAAAATCCTTGATAGGTTGTGGATAGGCGTTAAGATGCCATTGAGGATGTATTTTTATTGCGGGGAGGGGTTGTTTTTGGTATAATATGACTTTCCCAAAAGAAAGGGTGCAACATGATCGAAAGATACAGTTTGCCGCAAATGAAGCATATCTGGGATGATGAGAATAAGTTCCGGATCATGCTGAATATCGAGATATTCGCTTGTGAAGCGCAGAGCAAGCTTGGTATTATCCCCAAGAGGTCACTCGCCAACATCCAGAAAAAAGCCCAATTCAATATCCGCAAGATCAATGAGATAGAAAAGAAGACACAACACGATATAGTGGCATTCCTCGCCAATATCGCACAAAATATTGGGCCTGACGCCAAATACCTGCATATGGGCATGACGTCATCCGACCTCCTGGATACTACTCTGGGAGTACAGTTAAAAGAAGCATCCCTGATCCTGGAAGATGACCTTAAGAAGCTCCTCAAAGTTTTAGCGGTAAAGGCCAGGAAGTATAAGGATACGGCTTGTGTCGGACGCACTCATGGTATTCATGCCGAACCTACCAGCTTCGGCCTTAAGTTCGCCCTCTGGTATGATCAGACCCGAAGGAGTTTGGAACGTTTAGAACAGGCTAAGGAAGCTATAGCTGTGGGTAAACTTTCCGGAGCTATTGGAACCTACGCTAACATTAATCCTAACATAGAGTTATATGTCTGTAAGAAATTAGGTTTGAAGACGGCAAATATTGCTACCCAGGTAATCCAGAGGGATATTTACGCCCAATACCTTGCCGCGCTGGCTATTATAGGCGCTTCTTTAGAGCAATTCGCCACCGAGATAAGGCATTTACAGAAGACCGAGGTATTAGAAGCGGAAGAGCCGTTCGGCAAGGGCCAGAAGGGGTCATCGGCTATGCCTCATAAACGTAACCCGGTCATCTGCGAAAGGATCTGCGGCCTTAGCCGCCTCCTGCGCGCCAATAGTATGGCGGCGATGGAGAATGTAGCGCTCTGGCATGAACGGGATATCAGCCACTCATCGGTTGAACGGATTATCATCCCGGATTCTACTCTCGCGTTAGATTATATGATTAACAAATTCATCTACGTAGTGGATGGTTTATTGGTTTATCCGGAAAATATGATGGCCAACCTGATCCGCACCAAAGGCCTTATATTTTCCCAGCGGGTTTTGCTTGAACTCATGGAAAGAGGCCTGCCCCGGATGAAGGCTTATGATTTTGTCCAGAGGTGCGCGATGCGCAGCTGGCGGGAGAGGCTGGATTTTAAGGACCTGCTATTACAGGATAAAGATGTGCCGAAGTATCTTACGGAGAAGGACCTGAACAGGATATTTAACCTGGACTATTATCTGCGCAACGTAGGCAAGATCTTCCGCAAAGTCGGTTTATAACGGAGAAGGTATGTTCGCGATACTCTTTTTTACGGTAGCCGGTTTCTTCGCGGGGCTGGTTTACGTGATGATCAAGAGGAAGATAAGGCCGGGCGCGGTACTTTCGGCGACTTTTTTAGCGTTAATGGCCGCGGCGGCGTTTAAGGCAGTCAAAAAAGCGTCTAAGGGCAGCGGCAGGTT
>JAQTUY010000018.1 GCA_028707105.1 Candidatus Omnitrophota bacterium
CACCGACAAATAATCCTGCCAATTACAGCGTTTCGTTCTCAGGCGCTGAAATTTTTTGTCCGTCTGCTTCGGTTTACGGCTTGTTTCCGTAAAGACTAACGATAACATAAGTTCAATACTTCAACAAGCCGTAAAGCCTTGCAGACCGGCCGGAAAATGCGGATATATGGCAAAAAATTTCTAATGCGCCTTCGAACTTCAACGCCGTCATTGGCTGATATTATCGCTAGCGGGTGACAAGGCGCGTTCGCGCAGGACGTGGAGGCGACGAACGGGCATGGTTCACCCGCTATATGGATATCGGTGAGAGTGAGGAAGCCGACCCGAGCGAAGAGCCGCCACGCTGGGGCGGCTCGAGCGTTCCTGCGAGAATGCGCCTCGTCAGGATCCGCTAAGAGGGTTAGCTGAAGGTTGACTTTCAAGCCCTCATCTGATATAGTGATAGAGCTATGTCCGACAAAGAGATAAGCATTATAACCGAAGAAAATGTCAAGTATGTGGCTCACCTTGCCAGGATGGAACTGAGCCCTGAGCGCCTGCCGGTCCTGGCCCATCAGCTAAAAGATATCCTGGATTTTATTGATAAGCTAAAAGAGGCTGATATTACCGGCGTTTTACCTACGAGCCACATCCTGCCTATCCAGAATGTTTTAAGGGAAGACTTACTTAAAGGATCTTTGTCTTCTCAGGATGCCCTGGCTAATGCCCCTGATAAACAGGGGGATTTCTTCGGCGTCCCCAAAGTGATAGAGTAAGCTATGGAAAACCTCCACTCTTTAACCGCCCATGTTTTAACCGGAAAATTAGGAAAAAAGGAGATCTCCCCCGGCAATATCCTTGATTCTATCAAAGCCAGGATCAAGGATGTCGATCCTAAAGTCAAGGCGTACGTGCGTTTTTCGGACGCGGATTTCGCGGGCTTGCCGTCTTCTTCCGATCCGGTATCCGGGCCGTTATCGGGCATACCTATAACTATTAAAGATAATATTTGTACCAATGGCCTGGCGACCCAATGCTGTTCCAGGATACTGGAAGGATTTAAGCCTCCCTACGACGCTACCGTCATAAAAAAGTTAAAAGAAGCCGGGGCGGTGATAGTCCCGGTTAAAGCGAATATGGATGAATTCGCTTTCGGTTCATCCTGCGAGAATTCCTGTTTTGGCCCCAGCCATAACCCGTGGGGTTTGGAGCGGGTCTGCGGCGGTTCTTCCGGAGGCAGCGCTGCCAGCGTAGCCGCGGATGAAGCGATAGCCGCTTTGGGTTCGGATACCGGAGGCTCAATAAGGCAGCCGGCGTCCTTTTGCGGAGTCGTGGGATTAAAACCTACTTACGGCCGGGTTTCAAGATACGGTTTGATAGCCTTTGCCTCAAGCTTAGATCAGATCGGGCCTCTTACCAAAGATGTCGAAGACAGCGCAAGCGTCTTAAGCGTTATCTCCGGGCATGACCCTATGGATGCTACTTCCGCGGATGTGCAAGTGCCGGATTACTCCCAGGCTTTGACCGGCGATATCAAAGGGATGAAGATCGGTCTGCCTAAGGAATATTTCGTGGAAGGGCTGGACGCGGAGGTGAAGAAAGTCACTCTTGAGGCTATCGAGAAGTTAAGATCTTTGGGAGCCCAGGTTACTGAAGTTTCCCTGCCTAATACCCAATACGCCGTTCCGGTTTATTATATTGTCGCCACAGCCGAGGCCAGTTCTAACCTTGCGCGTTTTGACGGGGTGCAATACGCCTTCAGGAAAACTAACGCGGAAGGCCTGATCGGAATGTATAAGGCGACGCGGGGGGAGGGATTTGGCGATGAGGCTAAGAGAAGGATAATCCTGGGGACTTACGTGTTATCGCACGGGTATTATGACGCTTACTATTTGCGGGCCTTGAAAGTGCGCACGCTTATTAAGCAGGATTTTGATAAAGTGTTCAAGGAATTGGATTGTATAGTGGCCCCCACATCTCCTACTGCCGCTTTTAAGATCGGGGAGAGAATGGATGATCCGCTTAAAATGTATCTTTCCGACATTTATACCATTTCGGCGAACTTAGCGGGCATACCCAGCATATCGATACCCTGCGGGTTCACCAGGGATAACTTGCCGGTGGGTCTGCAGATATTAGCCAAGCCGTTTAACGAAGAGGTGCTGTTTAAGGCCGGCCATGCCTACGAGCAAAATACGCCCTGGCATACAATGAAGCCAAAATTATGAACTACGAAGCGGTAATAGGATTAGAGGTCCACGTTCAATTAAAGACTAAGTCTAAGGCTTTTTGCGGATGTTCCACTGAATTCGGCAGGGAGCCCAACTCCAACGTCTGCCCGGTGTGCCTCGGTTTTCCCGGAAGCCTGCCTGTGCTGAATAAGCAAGCTTTAGATTATGCCCGGATGGTCGCTGCCGGCTTAAACTGCCAGATACAGGAATTCACCAAATTTGACCGCAAGAATTACTTTTATCCGGACCTGCCCAAGAATTATCAGATCTCTCAGTATGACCTGCCGTTATCGCTGAAGGGTTTTGTGGATATCCGGTCCGGCGGAGCGCTCAAGCGCGTGGGCATAACCCGGGTGCACCTGGAAGAAGACGCGGGCAAGCTAATTCATGAAGGAAAGGCGAGCCTGGTGGATTTTAACCGCGCCGGCATACCGCTGCTGGAGATCGTCAGCGAGCCGGATATGAATTCTCCGGAAGAGGCTTATGAATATTTAACGGCCCTTAAGAGTATCGTCCAGTACATCGGAGCCTCTGATTGCGATATGGAAAAAGGTTTTTTGCGCTGTGACGCCAATATATCCCTCAGGGAAAAGGGCGAAAAAAAACTAGGAACCAAGACCGAGCTTAAGAACATGAATTCATTTAAAGGGGTCAAGGACGCGCTTGCCTTTGAGATCAAACGCCAGGAGAAGGTTCTAAGCGCGGGCGAGAAGATCATCCAGGAGACACTTCTCTGGGACGCCGATGCGCAGAGGACCCGCTCCATGCGCGTTAAGGAAGAGGCGCAGGATTACCGTTATTTTCCCGAACCGGACCTGCCGTCGTTTGTGATAACTCCGGATGAGATCGAGAAGATCAAGCAGTCCCTTCCGGAGCTTCCCGCGCGGAGGCAGCAGCGTTTTGAGGAAACGTATAAATTTTCAGGTTTAGACGCGGCGCTGCTTATTTGCAGTAAAGATGTGGCTGATTTCTTTGAGGAGTGCGTTAAATCATACAATAACCCGAAGTCCGTCCTTAACTGGGTTACCGGGGTAGTGATGTCGCAGATGAACGCGAGGGCGTCGGATATTATCCAGCTTGGCTTAAAACCCGCCGACCTGGCGGAATTGATAAAGCTGGTAGAGGACGGCAAGATAAACAATATCGTCGCAAAAAGCGTTTTAAACGAAGTCCTGGATACTAAAAAATCTCCATCAACTATTGTCCGGGAAAAGGATCTTCTCCAGGTTTCCGATGAAGGGGCGCTGGCCGGCGCTATCCAGAAAGTGCTCAGCGACAATGCCAAGTCAGTGAAGGACTACAAAGCCGGAAAGACCAACGCGCTTATGTTCCTGGTCGGCCAGGTGATGAGGGGCTCCGACGGTAAAGTCAATCCCAAGGTCGTCAGCGAATTGATCAAGAAACAGCTGGAGAGTTAGAGGTATATCGGCTATGGATGGGGTAAAATATTTTTTGGCGTACGGCAATCTGGTGGTTGCGATCGGCGCACTCGGTGTGGGGTTCCTGGTTATTTCTAAAAACTGGCATGACCGCGCCAAGCAAGCCTATTTTATTTTTACTACAGCCGTAGGATTATACGCTCTTCTTTATTGGCCCATGGTGATGAGCGGCACGGCACAACAATGGATTTTTTGGTTCCGTATCATGTGCCTTCCGGTGGTCTTTATCGCTATAGGAAATACACATTTCGTCCTGGAATGGCTGGGTATCGCTCAAAGGCACCGTCTGTTCTTGATACTTATTTATGCCTTTGGGTTTATTATTTTACCGTTTATTTTTACATCTCTTTTCCTGGTCAGGCTAGTAAGGGTTAGCTGGGGTTATTCCTTCATCGGAGGAGCAGCGTTTTACATCTGGATGTCTTCGTACATAATATTGTGGATGGTGGCTTTTTTTACTTTGATCAGGTATTATCCGTCTTTGTCTTTGATTCGGAAAAAACAGGCCCAGCTATTTTTTATCGGTAATGTCATAGGCGCGATATGCGGTTTGCCTAATTTCACATGCTTGGGGAATATAACTCCTCAATTTCCTCCTTTGACAACCCCGTTTATTATCTTGTATGTTGTTTTAACCGGCTATGCTATTATCCGTTACCGGGCGATGGAAATAGATACGGTTATCCATAAGACGGTGCTCTGGCTTATCAGCATTTCATTTTTAGTATTGCCGGTGGGCATTATATACGGTTTATTCAGGGAATGGCTGGCGGTGTTGAGCATGGCCAAGGTCACGGCGCTTGTTTCAGCGACGCTCCTGGTGTTCTTATGGTATTACCAGCATTTAAAACCCAGGATAGACCATTTCTTCCGCCGCCGGAAATACGATTACCAGACTATATTGGGCAAGGTAGCCGAAAAGATAGCCACTACCATCAGTATTGAGGACCTGACGCGCCAGCTTCTTAATGAGGTATGCGAGACGATGTACCTGCGCAACGGTGTCCTATTATTATTGAGCCGGGACGGCAGCAGGTATTATATTACCGGCAGGCGCGGTTATCAGGAGGGCGGCGGGGACGCCCGGGGCGATGCCTGTGAGATATTTACCGCCGCGGAAAGGGATAAGCTTGAAGCCGGCCGGCGGGAATTGATCTGCGGCGCTCCTTTGGTCAAATGGCTTGTTGAGCATTGCGATATTTTAGAAAGGGGGCAGGTAGAGGTTGACCCCCAATATGAGGCAATAAGAAGCGAAGCATTAGCCTGTTTTGACACGCATCAACTGGAAGTGGCCGTGCCCCTGGTCGTTAAAGGGCAGGTCAATGCCATTCTGGGGCTGGGAAAGAAGGAGAACCTGCGGGCCTATTCCGCCAAAGACCTGGAACTGCTTAAAAAACTCGGCCAAGAAGCCGGAGTCACGGTATTTAATGCTCTGCATTATGAGGAGCTGGCGGAAACGGAAAGACTGGAAGAGGAAATGCGAATGGGCCGTCAGATCCAGATGATGCTCCTGCCCCGGGAGGCGCCCAGCATTGCCGGCCTGAACGTTTGGGGGATGATGGAGCCGGCTAAAGAGATCGGCGGGGACTATTATGATTTTATCACTTTACCGGGGAAAGGCGCTCTTTCCGTAGTCATCGGCGATGTTTCCGGCAAGGGGGTCGGAGCAGGCCTGCTCATGGCTATGGCTAAGACAGCCATCCATACCCTTTCCCAGGAACAGACTTCTCCCCGGGAGATCCTCTTGCGCACAAATGAGATCTTAAACCAGCATGTCGGCGGACAGAAATTCATGACCATGCTCTATTTTATGTGGCGGGATGATACCAAGACATTGACCTATTCCTCCGCCGGCCACGAGCACATTTTAATATTGCGCCACCAGAGCCAGGAGCTTGAGGCTATCCAATCCGGGGGGTTGATGCTGGGGATGATCCCGGATATAGATAAGTTCCTGGAGGAGAAGGATATTATTCTTGCTCCCAAAGATAAGATCTTATTGTATACTGATGGCGTGACCGAAGCCCTGAATCAAGATCAGGACAGATACGGCCTGGATAGGTTAAAGGAATCTTTTAAGGAACACAGCGGGACTCCGGCGCAGGATCTGATGAATCTTATCAGGGATGAAGTGTACGCTTTTATCGGAACGACGCCTCAGTATGACGATATTACATTAGTAGTCATGGAAGCCAGCTAAACGAAAGGAAGCAGATATGCGAAAAGTAAAGGTCATCCAGTTCTCGGTGGTTGTCTTGATATTGGCGGCTGTTTTAGCGGTGTCGTCAATATTCGCCTCATCCCCTGACCGCAAGAAAAAAGACGACCTGTATAAGGAGGTCGAACTATTTTCGGACGTCGTTACTATCGTGCAAAAGGATTACGTGGATGAGGTGGATTACAAGAAACTTATCTATGGAGCCCTGGGCGGGATGCTTTCATCGCTTGACCCGCACAGCCAATTCATGGATCCGGAAGCCTATAACGAGCTGAAAGTCGAGACCGAAGGCAAATTCGGCGGCTTAGGCATAGAGATAACCGTCAGGGACGGGCTTCTGACCATTGTTTCTCCCATCGAGGATACTCCGGCGTGGAAAGCGGGCATCAAACCGGGGGATATTATCGTTAAGATAGACAGCGTGCTTACCCGCGATATATCTTTAAGCGAGGCGGTCAAGAAGCTCAGGGGTAAGCCCGGGACCGAAGTCGTCCTGACCGTATTAAGGGAAAAAGAAAAAAAGATCCTGGAGTTTAAGATATCGCGCGACATGATCAACATCAAGGATATTAAAGAGCCGAGGATATTGGAAAACAATATCGGATACGTAAGGATAGTCGAATTCCGCGAAAATACCGCCGATAATCTGCGCAAGGCGCTCGATGAGCTGAAGAAGCAGGGAATGGACAGCCTGATCCTGGACCTGCGTAATAATCCCGGCGGGTTATTGGATATGGCTGCCAGCGCCACAGAACCGTTCCTGGCGCAGGGAAAAGTCATCGTTTCAACTAAAGGCCGCAAGGATAACCAGAATATGGAATTTGTCTCCCGCAGGAACGGGGCGCATATGGATATTCCCATGGTGGTCCTGGTAAATGAGGGTTCGGCTTCCGGCAGCGAAATAGTGGCGGGGGCCCTGCAGGATTATAAGCGGGCGATAATCCTCGGGAAGAAATCCTTCGGCAAAGGCTCGGTGCAGACCGTTATTCCCCTGGCCGACGGTTCGGCGCTCAGGCTTACTACCAGTAAATATTTTACTCCTAACGGGCGGAGCATTCACGGCCAGGGCATCATCCCCGATATCGAGGTCGAAGATATTTCGCTCGCCGATATGGCGCAGATGGATAAGAAGGACAGGATGATCGAGATATTCGAGGATCTGGAAGGGATGCCTCAGCCGCCTGAGGCCAAGCCTAAGGCGGAGGATGGACAGCAAAAGCCGCAGTTAAAGAAACCCCAGGATTATAAGGATGATAACCAGTTGATGCGGGCGGTGGACCTGTTAAAAGCGATAAAAATCTATGGAAAGCAACTCCAAAAATAAGATAATAATCCTTTTTTTGTTATTGGTCGTCATTCTGCAGGCAGTTGTCATTATCCGCCTGTTTCCTAAAAAGCCGGTAAAGGTGCCGCCGGTTGCCGTTGCTAAGGCAGGCAGGATAGCCATTGTCCTTGATGATTGGGGATACAATCGCGCCAATATCCATTATCTGAATGAGATAAAGCAGCGGATGACCATTTCGGTCCTGCCGCATCAGAGTTATTCCCAGATCGCTTCTTTTGAGGCCAGGAAAAAGGGGTTTGAAGTCATCTTGCATTTGCCGATGGAGCCCGGTTCTTCCGAGAGGGTGAGGCTGGAACCGAATACTATACTCTCCGGCATGACTGAAGACCGTATCAAGGCGATATTGAAAGATGACCTGAGCAATGTCTATGGCGTTGTCGGAGTCTCTAATCATATGGGTTCAAAGGCGACGGCCGATCCCGGATTGATGACCGCTGTTTTAAAAGATATCAAAGCCAGGGGGCTTTATTTCCTGGATAGTTATGTCAGCAGCAGGTCGGTAGTATCGGCTTTAAGCCGCCGCCTGGGCGTTAAGTCCGCCAAAAGGGATGTTTTTCTGGACAATAGCAGCGACGCGGCGTATATCAGGGGCCAGATATCGCGGCTCAAATCCATTGCCCGGAAACGAGGGTACGCGATAGGTATCGGTCATGACCGCCCGGCTACATTGGCGGTCCTTAAAGCGGTGATGCCCGAATTGGAAAAAGAGGGTTTTAAATTTGTTTTCGTATCGGAGCTGGTAAAATAAATGTTGGTATTAGGCATAGAAACATCTTGTGATGAGACAAGCGCCTCCGTAGTCAGGGATGGCAGGGTCATCCTGTCAAATATCATATCCTCCAGCCAGGATTTTCATAAAAAACACGGCGGTATCATTCCGGAGATCGCTTCCCGCAAACAGCTTGAGATAATAGATTATGCCGCGCAGGAAGCTTTAAGGATGGCGGGAGCCGGGCTTAAAGATATAGACCTGATGGCTGTGACCAACGGCCCCGGCTTGCTGGGCTCGCTGCTGGTGGGGGTTTGTTTCGCCAAAGGTTTAAGCCTGGGGTCAGGCATACCTTTGCTGGGAGTAGACCATCTGCGAAGCCACATATACGCGCCTTTTTTACGGCCGCAAAAGTCAAGCGTGCCCGAGGATTTCAAACCTTTTGTCGGCCTGGTAGTTTCCGGCGGGCACACCAGTTTGTTTTATGCCCGCGATTTTGACCGGATGGAGCTTCTGGGAGCGACCCTGGATGACGCCTGCGGGGAGGCTTTTGATAAAGTGGCCAAGATCTTAGGGCTATCTTATCCGGGCGGCCCGGTGATCGAAAAAATGGCCGGGAGCGGGAAGCCTTTAATAAAATTCAAGTGCAGCGAAACCAGGAGGCCGCTGGATTTCAGTTTTAGCGGCATCAAAACTGCCGTGCTTTATTATGTCCAGCGCAGTTCTAAAGGCGTATTGCGTCCGGAGCAGCGCCGGAGGCTCACGCGCGCTGAAACGCGCGATATCTGCGCTTCATTCCAGGAAGCGGCGTTCGATGCCATAGTCGCCAAATCTATCCTTGCCTGTAAGCTGAAGAAAGCCGGGAGGCTCCTGGTCGGCGGGGGAGTGGCGGCTAATGACAGGTTAAGAGAAAAATTTTCAGCGGCAGCGCATGACGCGGGCATTGAGCTGTATTGTCCGGACAAGGTCCTTTGCACCGATAACGCCGCTATGGTTGCCGGGCTGGGAGCCCGGTTATTCAAAAAGGGCCGTTTGAGCGATCTTTATCTTACTACAGCTTTGAATTAAAAAGCTAAACTGGAGGCTTTATGGGCAATATGCAGATAATAGGGCGTTTAATACTAACGTTATTTTTGTGCGGATTGATCGGCCTTGAGCGTCAGATACACCGGCGCACCGCGGGTTTTCGCACCCATATCCTGGTGGGAATGGGCTCCTGCCTGATTATGTTGACATCGATGTATATTTTTGATATATATAAGAGTCAGGTAGCTTTGGATCCGGCCCGGATTGCCGCCGGCGTGGTAACCGGGATAGGTTTTTTAGGCGCCGGAGCTATTATCAGGTACGGTGATTCCGTGAAGGGCTTGACTACCGCCGCCAGCCTGTGGGTTGCGGCCGGGATTGGCCTGGCTGTGGGGTGCGGATTTTATTCGGCGGCTTTGTGGACGACGGTTTTTACGGTAGTGGTTCTTTTCTGCTTGAGGTACCTGGAAGAAGTCATACCCGTCAAATACAACGAACCTGAACCGGAAGAAGATAATAATAAAACATAATTTAAAGTGAGGGGGGGTGAAAAATGGCATTGAAAAGAAGAACGGATGAGAAGATCCTTGATGTAGATGCCACAATGCAGGGAACCCTTTCTTTTAAAGATCCCGTCAACCTGCGTATTAACGGTAATTTTGAAGGCACCCTGGATACAAAGGGCAACCTGACCGTCGGGGAACAGGCGGTAGTTAACGCTAACATCATGGGTGAATACATTGTAATCGCCGGAAAAGTCAAAGGAAAGATCATCGCCCGCGAGAAACTTACCTTTCTTTCTACAGCCGTCGTGCAGGGAGAGGTCGTACCTGCCAAGCTTATCGTAAGCGAGGGGGCGGTTTTTGAAGGATCTTGCAAGATGCTCCATGACCTGATGAACGCCGAGGAGCTTTCGCAGTATCTTGAGGTAGACATGAATTCCGTCCTGGAGTGGGCCGGCGCAGGCAAGATACCCGCGCAGAAGGAAAGCGGCGAGTGGAGGTTCGAGCGCAAGAGCATAGACGCCTGGATCGCCTCCGGTAAAGTCTAAGAACCTGATATAACCCCATAAAACATAAAAAAATGACAGAAGAGAAACTTTTGACCATAAGAGAAGTATCCCAGATGCTGCATATTTCCGAGAAGGATGTTATCGACCTCTCGGAGGCAGGCAAGATACCCGCCTATAAAGTAGGCGGGGTGTACTTAAGGTTCAAGCGCGACCAGGTCGAACGGTTCAGTAAGCACTCTTCGGAACTTGACGCGATAAAAGAAGCGCCCAAAGAGGACACGCTCAAAGAAGGTATCAAGGATTTTATTTATTTTCATGATTTTTACCTGGCGGCGGCGTTCATTATGCTGGTCATGCTGGTAGTGATATTCAAGGGCTAATCATTAACAAAGCGTATAATGAAGAATAAGGGTTTTTGCGACTTAGGATTTGCCAAGGTCGACACCGACAGGTTCAAGCGCCGCGGTTTTCCCGAAGTGATATATTGCCCCGGTAAGACCAGGGATGAGATACGGGTTATCGCCGGTAAGATAATAAAAAGCAAACAAGTCCTCCTGCTTACCAAATTAGAGAAAGATACTTTTTCCTGCCTTAAGAGGTCTTATCCGCGCCTGCAGTATAATCCCAGGGCCCGGATAGGGTATATCGGAAAATTACCCGTTAATAAAAAGGGGACGGTCTGCATAGTCTCAGCCGGCACGGCAGATATCGCTGTGGCTGAGGAAGCGGCAGTGACGCTGGAGGTCATGGGTAATAAGGTCGTTAAGCTTTATGATGTCGGCGTCGCCGGGATACACCGCCTGATGGGCAATACGCAGGTCTTAAGGAAGGCTTCGGTTGTGATAGTCGTAGCCGGAATGGAGGGGGCGCTGTCAAGTTTTGTCAGCGGTATGGTCTCTTCGCCTGTGATAGCTGTCCCGACCAGTTGCGGTTACGGCGCGAATTTTTCCGGGCTTTCAGCTTTGCTGACCATGCTCAACGGCTGTTCGCCCGGAGTAGGGGTCGTCAATATCGATAACGGCTTCGGGGCGGGGTATCTGGCCAGTTTGATCAATAGGTGACGATCAGGTAAAATATGGCTGATAAAAGGATTACTTTAAAAGAAGCGATAAAATTTCACGGCCATCTGGGGCCGTATCTTGTGCTTGGTTTGCTTGCCGGGGAATGGGCGTTAAAGAAACTTAAGGCCGGGAAGCATTTCGGCATAGAGGTCAAGGTATGGGGCGCGGATAAGAAACCCAAATCTTGTTTTATCGACGGTTTACAGCTTTCAACCGGAGCTACCTATGGCAAGGGCAATATCGGAAAGTTTCGGGCTAAAAAGATTTGCGTGTTGATCTTTTGCTCAAAAAATAATAAAAAGGTCGTTTTATCGTTCAAAGAGGACCTGGTCAAGCGGCTGAATGCTTTGAAGGGCCATCGCGATTCAGAGGCGTGCGCGGCGCGGTTATATAAGACCGACCCTTTAGAGTTATTCTCAATATCTTACTAACCACGCGGCATTAACTACCAAATACTACTATGGCCTTATCCGGATTAGATATCTATAAGCTTCTTCCCAAAACAAATTGTAAAGAGTGTGGTTTTGCCACTTGCCTTGCGTTTGCGATGCAGCTGGCCAAAAAATCGGCAAACCTTGATAAGTGCCCGTATCTCTCGGCGGAATCCAAGATAGCCCTGGAGGCGTCAGCCTTGCCTCCGATAAAGCTGATAATTATCGGCTCCGGCGATAATAAATTGGAAACCGGGAATGAAACGGTAATGTTCCGTCACGAGGAAAAATTCCGTAATCCCGCCGGTATCGGGTTTCTTATAGAGGATAGTTTATCCGACGGGGCGATAAAGTCAAAGCTTGAGCAGATAAATAAGCTTAAATTCGAGCGCGTGGGCCAGGAGTTGAACGTCAACCTTATCGCTTTAAGGCAAAATTCCGATAAGGCCAGGTTTGCCGCGGCCGTCGAGACGGTTTCAGGCAATACGCATCTTGGGCTGGTGTTAATGAGCGCGGACGAGGACGCGCTCAGGGAAGCTTTGAAGATCTGCGCGCAAGGTAAGCCGCTTATCTATGGGGCGGACAAAGATAACGTCCAGGAGCTGGGAAAGTTAGCGCTTGAGTATAGTGTGCCCATCGCGGCTTTAGCGGATAGTTTAGACGGGCTTAGCTTCCTCACTCAGGAATTGAATAAACTTGGGGTAAAGGATATCGTCCTGGATACGGGCGCCAAGCCGCTTTCTAAAAAGATAGAGGACTTGACGTTCATCCGGCGTTTAGCCTTGAAGAAACAGGAACGCAGCCTGGGCTACCCTTCGATCGTGGTCGTGGAAAATGACGATCCTTACGAAGAGGCGCAGGATGCGGCTACTTATATCGCCCGTTACGCCGGTATAGTCATTATCAAAGATCCGGCGCCGCATCAGGTCTTAAGTTTGCTTACGCTTCGGCAGAATATTTATACCGATCCCCAGAAGCCCCTTCAGATAGAACCCAAATTATATTCCGTGGGACAGGCCGGAAAAGATTCGCCTTTAATGGTGACCACGAATTTCTCCCTGACTTATTTTACGGTCCTCGGGGAAGTGGAAGCCAGCAAGGTGCCTTCTTATATCCTGAGCGTCGATACCGAGGGTATGTCGGTATTGACAGCCTGGGCAGCGGAAAAATTTACGCCTGATAAAATATCCGAATCCCTGGGAAAATTCGGCGTCCGGGAAGCGGTTAGGCATAACCGGCTGATAATCCCCGGTTACGTGGCGATGATGAGCGCGGACCTGGAAGAGAAATGCGGTTTTCAAGTCATAGTCGGGCCCAAAGAAGCCAGCGGATTACCTTCGTTCCTTAAGAACTTATAAAGGATTAAAAAATAATGATAACAGGAGAAGTAGATAAATTTACGGTAACATTCTATCCGGATAAGAAAAAGATCCTGGTCAGCAAGGGAGTTACTGTCCTTTCGGCGGCGATCTCCGCGGGCGTGTATATCCATTCTACCTGCGGGGGAGACGGGGTGTGCGGCAGGTGCAAGGTCATCATCAAAAGCGGCACAGTAATATCCGCGCCTACCGGGCGGCTCAGCTTACAGGAAAGAAAACAGGGATACCACCTTGCTTGCCTGGCTACTATTGAAAGCGACTTAGAAGTTGAGATTCCTGAGCAGTCGCGCGCCAGTTTCGAGAAATTAAGCCCTGAAGAAGTCGAATTGAGGATGAAGGGTTTTTATTCCGCGCCCGAGGAGATCGAGGAGTCCGAGGCTTTTGTAGGCGAGGAGATATTTGTGCATTCGCCTTTGGCGACTAAATTATACCTTGAGCTTCCGCCCCCGAACCTTGACGATAAGATCGGCGATCTGGAGAGGCTTTACCGGGAAATAAGGAGGAAGCAGGATATCGCCATTATCCAGACCGGGCTGTCTAATATCCGCAATCTCTCGGAGTTACTGCGATCTTCTAATTGGGGCGTTACCGTTACCCTGGGTAAAAGGGGCGGGACGATCGAGGTCGTGCTTGTGGAGCCGGACAATACCTCGAGCCAGAATTACGGCCTGGCGTTCGATATCGGCACTACCACTATTTCCGGCCAGTTGATCGACCTTAACCGGAAAAATATCTTAGGGACGAAAATAACCTATAATAAACAGGCGGCGTTCGGCAATGACGTTATTACCCGTATCATATTCGCGCAGGAAGGCGGCGGCCTGGAAAAATTACATCACGCGGTTGTGGACGGCATGAACGAGATGGCCCATGATCTGATAAAGGAACACAATATCGATCAGAATAATATTACCTGCGCCCTCTGCGCCGGAAATGCCACTATGGTGCATTTATTGTTGAAGATAGACCCGACCTATATCAGGCGCGAGCCGTATGTGCCGACAGCCAATTATCTGCCGACCGTCAGGGCGGGAGAGGCGGGTATCAAGATAAATCCCCGCGGGCTCTTATCCTGTGTCCCCGGAGTCTCCAGTTATGTGGGAGGGGATACGGTTGCCGGGATACTATCCTGCGGCATGGATAGCGAAAAAGAACTTTGTCTATTGATAGACGTGGGCACTAACGGCGAGATGGTCCTTGGCAACAAGGAATTCCTGATAAGCTGCGCCGCTTCCGCCGGGCCGGCGTTCGAGGGTTCGGGGGTGAGCTGCGGGATGCGTTCAAGCAGGGGAGCGATACAGAGGGTCAAGATCCTGCCGTATGACGCGGAGGTGGGGTATGAAACTATCTCCAACTCCAAGCCCAGGGGTATTTGCGGTTCAGGCTATATCGATATCATTTCTCAGATGTTGACTAATAAGTTACTGGATAAGGCCGGAAAAATAAAGAACCTGAAGAATAAACGCGTCAGGAAAGGCGAGAACGGCATGGAATTCATCATCGCCTTCAAGGATGAAACAGAGACGGGCGAGGAGATCTATATCAGTGAAGCCGATATCGAAAATATCAAGCGCGCCAAGGCCGCCATTTTTGCCGGGTCGTCCTTGCTTTTAAAGCATATGAGCCTGAATTTCAACGACGTAAAGAAGATATTTATTGCCGGGGGTTTCGGGACGTATCTTAATATCGCCAATGCCAAGATCCTCGGTCTGCTTCCGGATCTTGATGAGAGCCGCTTCATTTTTGTGGGGAATAGTTCCCTGGCCGGCGCGCGCCAGGCCCTGCTTTCTTATGAGGCAATGAAGAAGGCCGATGAGATAGCCGGCAAGGTGTCCTATTTTGAATTATCCGTTGAGCCGGAATATATGGATGAGTATATCGCGGCATCATTTTTTCCGCATACGGACCTGTCCAGGTTCCCTAATGTAAAGATATAAATGAGCCATGTCATCGCACTAGCCGGCAAGGGCGGCACGGGCAAGACTACCATCGCGGCGCTGATACTGCGGGTGATCAAAGAGCGGAAGTTAGGCTCGGCGCTTATCGTGGACGCCGACCCCAGCAGCAACCTGGCCGAGGTGCTGGGCGTTAAAGTTAAGGATACTATCGGAGATATCTTAAACGAAGTAGCCGGCGACCCCTCTAAAATACCTCCGGGGATGCCTAAGGAACGGTTCATTGAATACCGGGTGCAGACCTCGGTCATTGAAAGCGAAGGGTTTGACATCCTGACGATGGGTAAGCCCGAAGGCCCGGGATGCTATTGTTATGTTAATACTGTTTTGCGCGGCATAGTGTCTAAATTGATCGATGATTATGACTATATCATTATCGATAACGAAGCCGGACTTGAGCATCTATCCCGGCGCACTACCCGCCGCGCCGACAGTTTTCTCATCGTCTCCGACGCGACGGCCGTGGGCCTGCGCGCGGCAACGCGGATCAACGCTCTTATCCGTGAATTGAAATTTGAGAAGGACAATATTTTTCTGGTGGTTAACCGCGCCGCGAAAACTCCGGGTGGCAGCGCCGACATAAAGAAGATGCGTGATCAGGGAGTTAAGTATCTTGGCACCATCCCGCTGGATAAGGGCTTGATAACCCTGAGCCTTAAGGGCGAGCCGGTCTTTAAATTAAAAAACAACGCCGTGAGCATAGCTGCTTTACGTAAGGTAGGAGAAAAGATATGGCAAAGGAATGCCTTGAAAAGTGGTCGGGACAGGTAAATACCTTAAAATTGGGAGCAACGGATAAAGAGGGCGGCAGCCGGTCTTCGAGCGTAAGCGTCGGCGGTGAAAATACTCTGCCCTTTCTCTTCGCTGAGGGGCAGATGCCGCATAGGCCGGTGATAGCCTGCGAGATATGGGATATAGCCCCTACGGAATGGCCGGATGAACTGGCAAAGCAGTACAAAGATGTCTGGGCTGATCCGGTAAGCTGGGCTGAGAAGTGCGTCAAGGCTTCTAAAGCGCAGGTCATATGCGTGAAGCTAGCCGGCGCGCATCCTGAATTAGGGGATAAGAGCCCGGACGATGAGGCTAAGCTCATCAGGAAATTATTGGATAAGATCAAAGTGCCCTTGATCATAACCGGATGCGGGGATGACGGAAAAGATAACGCGGTTTTACCCGCTTGCTCACAGGCCGCTAAGAACGAACGCTGCCTTATCGGTAATGCCGTGCAGGATAATTACAAGACTTTAGTCGCCGCCTGCCTTGCCGACGGGCACAACATTATCGCTGAATCGCCCATCGATATCAACATCGCCAAACAGCTGAATATCCTTATTACCGATATGGGCCTGCCTTTAGAGCGCATCGCCATTGATCCGACTATCGGCGCGCTGGGATACGGCCTTGAGTATGCTTATTCAATAATGGAGCGCGCCCGTTTAGCCGCGTTATCGGGGGATAAAGTCCTGGCCAGCCCGTTTTTATGTTTTGTGGCCCAGGAGACCTGGAAGGTAAAAGAAGCGCACGCGAGCGAATCGGAATTTCCCCAATGGGGCAATGGATCTGCCAGGGGAATAATGTGGGAAGCGCTTACCGCCACAGCCCTGCTTCAGGCGGGAGGCAATATCCTGGTGATGCGCCATCCTAAAGCGGTGGAAAAGATAAATGAATATATAGACAGGATGTTCCAGGCGAGGTAAATATGTTTATAATCGGCGAGCGGATAAACGGGATGTATAGGGATATCGGCAGGGCGATAAAAGAGAAGAATAAGGCCGTCATCCAAAAATGCGCCAAAGACCAGGTGCAGGCAGGGGCTGATGCCCTGGACCTGAATTGCGGCCCGGCCTCCAAAGACCAGGCAGCCGACCTGAAGTGGCTGGTGGAGACGGTCCAGGAAGCGGTGGATGTGACGCTGGCCCTGGATAGCACTAAACCCGGGGCGATCGAAGAAGCGCTGAAAGCCGCCAGGAAGAAAGCTATTATAAATTCGACTTCCGCCGATAAAGAAAAATTAGATATCCTTATTCCTCTGGCGCTTCGCCACAAGTCTTATCTTATCGGCCTGGCCCTGGATAAAAAAGGCGTGCCTAAGGATAAGGATGGGCGCCTTGAACTGGCAGCGACTATTGTCGAAGCCTGCCAGGAACAGGGATTTCCCGCTGAAGATCTCTATCTTGATCCGGTCATCCTTCCGGCTAAGTTTGCCCAGGACCAGCTCTCCGGCATATTGGAGGCGATAAAAGAATTTAAGATAATCTCGCAGCCCTCGCCGAAGACGGTGATCGGCCTGAGTAATGTTTCCCAAAGTTGCTCCGACCGCAACCTGGTCAACCGCACTTTCCTGGTGATGGCGGCGGCATACGGGGTGGACGCGGCGATCCTGGACCCGTTGGATAAAGACCTGATGGACGCGCTTATTACGAGTGAACTTATATTGAATAATCAGATATACTGCGATTCTTTCTTGGAGGCGTACAGGAAAAAACATGCCTAGAAGGCTTTTCAGGGATACGTTCAAGTTTCCGGCGCTGAAGGTCAGTTTAGGGTATGCCGTCAAAGGCATAGTTTACCTTTTTATTTTCCACCGAAATATGCGGATCGCTTTTTTAATGGGCATCGCCGCCTGCCTTCTGGGGATATACCTCAAGTTAAAGGGCGTGGAGCTTATGATCCTCTGCCTGACCATCACCCTGGTTTTTATGGCCGAGATCTTCAACACCGCCATTGAGCTTATGATAGATATGATGACCGAAAGGTACCATCCTGTCATCAAAATAGCTAAGGATATCTCGGCAGCCGTAGTCTTGATCGCCTGCCTTAACGCCTTCGCCATCGGGTACATCTTATTCTTCCGCCGCATCTTCCACTTTTAAAACATTTTTCTTGCTTTTTTTCCGTAAAGTATTAATATGTAAGCAGAAGCGTGAACCTAAGAGGAGCGCGTATAGGTGTCAAGACAAATAGCCTTGTTTGTGCTGGGAACTGCGGTATGTTTCCTTCTGACAGGCTGCGCTTTACTTAATGCTCCTTTCCAGATGCTGGGTATGGCGGGTAATCTTGTGGGGCAGGCTTTGAATTTGGCGAGTCAATTACCGACGCCCCCGGCGTGGATGTTTTTCTAATACAATGAAGAAAAGGTTTAATGATCTTCACGGCAACCCCAGATAGATTGGGGGTTGCCTTTTTTAATGCGGAAGAAACTAGAGATGACCATGAAAAGAAATATTCTTACATTAATATTGGCGGGCTTTGCCGCGCTTGGCTGGTTGACGGTGCTTTATCAGAATGAATTACGGGAGGCCAGCGAAAAAAGGATCGAACAGTCGGTAATAGACCAGCTTTATTACAGGATGCAGGTCGAAGATTCCATCAAGAGCGAGATGGACGCCAGGAGGAAGACCCGGGCGTATGTCGTCCAGCTTGAGCATGAAAGGCAGATCGCCGAATCCCTGGATCAACGGGTCACGGGCGTCGAACAGCGCCAGTCGGATTATGAACAGCAGGTGCGGGCTTCTCTTGGACAACAGTTGGGTGATTTCGGGCAGAAGCAGGCGTTTTATGAACAGCAATTGGCTGGCTATAAAGACCAGGTGGCGTCTTTAAATAGGCAGCGGGAATCCGATGCCAGGCAGATGGCGGAGCATGCCGGAAGGCTATCAGCCCAGGATAAGCTGATAGCGGAGCAGGGGAGTGAATTGGCCGGAGAGGGCGTCCGGATAGAGCAGTTGAAGAATGAGCTTTCGTCTGTCCGGACGCAGCTGCAGGAATATGTCAGGCTGGCGAATGAATATCGTGACAGGCAAGCCGTTCTCGAAGAGCAATTATCCGAACTAAAAAAACAGCCGCAGGCGGCCGTGCCGGCAGGCACGAGCGCGATAGGAGGGGAATAAGATGAAGACAGCGGTATTACCGCTCATAATATCTGCTTCTTTGCTCAGCGTTATCGTCGGCGCGTTCCTGCATATAAAAGCCGCTTTGGCGCTTGAGATGCAGAGGAAGTTCTATCTTAGCATTAACTGGCGTATCGAACCTGTTTCAATGGAAAAAGAACTC
>JAQTUY010000133.1:0-2011 GCA_028707105.1 Candidatus Omnitrophota bacterium
CCGAGGGGCTCATCTTACCGATCTCATAGACCTCTTTGGTGGCCTGGGTCTGGATGAGGTCGACCACATCGTCTATAGTAATGATCCCCAGAAGCTTTCCTTCCTCATCCACCACCGGCATATCCAATAGATCATATTTAGAAAAATATTTCGCGATTTCCTCTTTATCCGTGCCGGCGTCCATTTTAATGGCCTCAGCGCTTGACATTATCTCTTTGATGGCTATATCCTGGGGCGCCTTCAGCAACATCTGAAGATTGACTATCCCGATCAATTTATGATATTCATCCGTGACATAAACAGAATGCACGTCTTTTTCATAACCAAGGGTCAGCGTCTCCTGCACTATAAAAAGCGCCTTTTTTGCCGTCATATCCTTTTTTACCTCGACAAAATCAGTCGTCATGATGCTTCCGGCGCTGTTCTCTTTATATTCAAGCATTGACTGCACGTTCTGGGCTTCTTTATGCTTAAGGAGATTAAGCAGCTTCTTTGAGGTCTTTTCCGAGATCTTTCGGAATATCTTCAACCTTTCGTCCGGGGACATTTCATTCAATATTGACGCGATACCTTCATCCCCCAGGTTATCTACGATAAACTTTTGCTCTTCAAAGTTCAAGTTTTCAAAGATCTCGATCTGTTTCCTCGCGGATAAGAGCTTAAATAATAATATTTTCTCCTGATGCGCCAGATGAGGCCACCCTTCGGCCAGGTCAACGGCGCTGATATCGTTCAGGATCTTTTTGATCTCAAAGATATTTGTTGATGTTATAAGCTCACGGATCTCCGGAAGAAGCAGCTCCAGTATCCCGTATTTATTTCTTTGATTTTTTATCGATGCGCGCATGTCATTAATTCCTTCTAAACAACAGACCTGCGCCCAAAACCAGATAGCACAGGCCGGTAATCCTAAAGATAAATCTTAAGGCCTCCGTGTTTGCCTTCTATTGTATAGATTATACCAATTGTATTTCAAAATAGCAAAAGAAAAACCCCGACTAACAAGGCGGGATTAGACGATCCGGGCGCGTAGATGGTGAAAGAGTTCCTCCATCCGGCCGGAACAGGAGGCGCGGATCTTGAGCACCTCTGCGGCCGCCTGTTTGCGCAAATGAGCGGAGCCCATGTCGTCGAGCCGCTGGTAGATGCCCAGGCGTCTTCCCAATGTGAAGTTAATACGGTCTTCTTCCGGGAGGGAGAGATAGCGGTCCATAATGGCCAGCAGGCGGGGTTTGTCCTGGGGAAATTGTCCCCGGGCTTCCATCAGAAGGTCAACGGCATGATGATTAGCGTAGTGGCTGGTAATGCCGTTAAGATCCTCGATCAGCAAGCGCTGTTCTTCGATGATATTCTTCTCGGCCTGCAAGGTGTATTCACCGGCTTGCATCTGCCGCAAAAGCCCTGAGCCGGGCTTGACCCCGATAGTGAGGACCCGGATGAAGTGAGGGTTGATCTGGTTTAAAACCTTGGCCGTTTCACGGGCGTGTTCCTCCCACAATTCCTGTCCGCCCAGGCCGAGGATGATAAATTCTGAAATAGACATTCCCGCCTCCTTGGCCCTGCGGCTGGATGTGGAAATATCGGCGGCAGTTACACCCTTGTTCATTTTTTTTAATACCTTGTCCGAGCCGGATTCCATACCGCAATAGAGCTTGTTCAGCCCGGCTTGGCAGATATCCCGCATTTCCCGGGCTGACTTACGGATCATGGTTTGAGCGCGGCCGTAACTACTGACCCGCTTAAGTTTGGGAAATGCCTGCTTTAAAAAGGTGAGAAGTTCGATAAGTTCGGCAGTTTTCATCAGGAAGCTGTCGCCATCCTGCAGGAAGCATGTTTCAAAGGCCTCATCTGTGTAGTACTCTGCCGCGGCGGCGATGTCTTGCTTGACCTCATCCAGCGAGCGCATGGAGAATGTCATATCCTTGTAATTGACGCAGAATTCGCATCGATTCCAGGGACAGCCGCGCGTGGTGCGGATCAGCAGGCTCGCGGCTTCATCCACGGGACGAAT
>JAQTUY010000133.1:2111-4405 GCA_028707105.1 Candidatus Omnitrophota bacterium
ATAACCTGCCCCTATTTTACATCCCAACTCTTTAAGTTCCTAAATTTTGCCTGCATTTCAGGGCTCAATTGCTTGATAAGCTCTGCATTGTACGAACCATTGGGCATTGGCTTTATGCTTAAGTCATTAGTTGGATTATAATTATATATATCAGCACCGATTATCTGCTCTGCCGCGATAGCATATTTACGCGATTTCGCAGCCGGCGTTCCTTCTTTGACTGCCGGATCAACGTTGGTGGTAACAATTGAAACAGTATTATCGCTATTTAAGTAGATCTGGAAAGTACGGAACTGCTGCGGGAAATCCCTTAACGATGAAGTCTCAACCTGCCAAAAACCTTTTTCGGGAGCGTTAACCGGATCAGGTGATATAAACGCTTTTACGACATTTAAATGACGATGTCCCGAGATCCACATGATCAGATTCGGATGGCTTTGAAGTTCAGCGGTCAGATCCGGCAGGGTCACGGCATTTTGAGGATCAGTCCACCAACCCATCTCGGACGTGGGGGCAGTTGGTTCAACGCCTATCGGTACGTGCGCAGCGATAATCATGAGCTGGCCGCTGGCATCACCATCCGCAAGTTCTTTTTTAAGCCAGTCCCAACGCGGCTGGTCAAGAAAACCATGTCCGTGGACGTCGGCAGAGCCATCGTCTTCCCTCTGGGTATCATCCAACACAATAACCTTGATCGGTATAGCCGACTTCGGCACAAAGCTATAACAGGCAAAACCCTGGTTGGCGTTAGTTAAGTCGAAACCGTGACCGGCCGGGATTGTTGATGTTTTAAAGAACTCTTTCATCCACTCATCCCTCTTAAGTGAACGACGGTCCGGATCAGCTGCGATCTTTGGAGGACTCTTAAAGTCTGTAACAAGCCCCGCATATTTGATGTCGCCATAAGGAGTTGAACCATCAAGTATACCCATATAGTAATCAGATTTGATTATGTTTGCCGGATTAGCAAGGGGATCTCCCATAGCAAAAACAGTATCGCTTATGTAAGATTTTCGAAGGTCCTTTCGGGGGCCATTATCCACAGGGAATGAACCGATAAAGAAATGATCGTGGTTACCGAGAACCTGATACCAGGGAATTGCCTTATCAAGTCCGGCTGCCTTGTAAGGCTTCTGATAATCGATGGCGTCGGCTCCTATATGAGCACCGGAACTTGGAATGATGACCTTGCCATCTAAGACATCGATATACCATCTTAGTTCGTTGTACTGCGTACTGTTACAGGTATCTCCCAGCGAGATGCCGAAATCAAACGGATCTTTTTTATGAAGCGCATTTATAGTCTGGACGGCTGCGTCAAGAACTTGAGTGGTAGACAACATGATACCTGAATATACCGAAACACCAAATGGCGATGTTGGATGCAGACGTTGAAGATAGATCAACTGGTTAGGAGATTCTTTGTCAGTTATATGAATATCGGTTATAGCAAAAAAATTCAAAAGCTTAGCTTTTTTAGTGGCCGCTGTTCTATCATAAAGAGCCGGCATTATATCGGTACGCGTTACGGCCTTAAGAGGTCCGCCGATCTTCCAGTTTCCATAGCCGTATTGGCTATATCTCGAAATCTCATCAAGATTGATCGCAACCTTTGGTTTTGGGCCGGGCACAACTGTCCTCTGGTCCGTAGTAAAAACATCGGTATCGATCGGGTATCCTTTGAGCTGACTTTTTTTAACGTCGCACTTTGAACATGTCGAGCATCCCGCTAAAGATAAAACTAGTATGTTCATTAAAAAAATTAAGCAGAGTTTTTTGCATCCATAGGATAATCTCATAGAACCTCTCCTTCATTTTTGATTACTAACTCGGATCATTACGTATATTCTATCATAAATTCCGGGATCGGAAGCAAACAAAAAAGACTGGAACGTTTTAAGTCCAGCCCTAAAAAATAATTAACTTCCCATAAACTAAGCTTTACCCCGCAAATAGCGGCTTACCTCATCATGGCTGCCGACAAATACCAAATAATAAGTATCACCTTCTGCCTTAACTAGTACGCGTGATCTTAAACCTGCACGGAATTCATACTTATCCGGACCTATCTTCTTGAAACCCAGGCCGACAGGCAGCTCGCCTGTAAGGACGAAATTATAAAATTGTTCTACACTCTCAACAAGGTGATTTTTATCGGGCAGGTTGAGTTTCCTGGCTGAACGCTCAAACGAAGGGAGAACTACAATCTCTCTCATTTACAGATTTTTGATATAGGCAGAGAATTCCTTGCTGGTTTTAAAGACCTTGCCCTTACTCTTCTCTTTCTCCACAAT
>JAQTUY010000134.1 GCA_028707105.1 Candidatus Omnitrophota bacterium
GATAATTTTATCATTGGACCGGTTTAAAATTGAGTTCGAAGTCGGTGATTTCCTTGTCTTTTAATTTACGCTTACGGGTGTATTTCGTCTGCAAGTCTTTAAAAACTCCGGAATTCTCGATATTATTGATGAATTTAAATACATCGGACAAGGCGACTGCCTGCCCTCTCAAGGTAACGTTGTATTCGTCATTAATATTGAGGTAGCTTATCGCTATTTCAGAAGAAATATTTTTTTGCAGCTGCTGCAGGATAAAAAGCGGCAAGCGCCGCGTAACCAGGTAATTCTTGATAAAACCGATCTTTTTCACTTTTGTAAACAGCCCGCCCATCTCTTTTTCGACGGAAGCATAACGCTGCTGTATGGCGCCGAGATAACTTTGCCTCTGGTATATCCTCCCCAGGAATATACCGCAAATAAGCATGAACAGGTATATGGATAAGCTGCCCAGGACAACAAGCTCGCGGGTCTTTTCTTTCAACGTCCTCTTGATCTGGATCTCGGGCAGGATAAAACCCAGGCCCTCCTTATCCTCCTGCAGGCTTAATTCCAATATCCCTCCCATGGACACATCGCCCGGCATATCCGCCCCGGTCTTATTATTTAACGCATCCAGGCGGGCGCAGCGCGCGATGATCTTCGCGGGCATGTCGAAGCCTGCCTGCGCGATATCGGCCAAAGCCCTGTTGGAAGAAACCGCCGTCCTTCCGCCCATAATAAAGATCTTGGCCGGCTTTTTATTCTGTTCTTCATTATAGAACATTATCAGGGACTGCTTGACCTCTCCGAATAACTTCGTCAATATGATATCGTTTATGGTGGGGACGCCGCCTACCCCGATATTGATGCTCCTGGTAAAAAGAAGCCCGGCCTTGGAACATATGATAAAATCCGTAAAAGCCGCGTCTATGTCAAGAAGGATGTAGAGATCGGTATTATTCATTTCGGCTTCGCAGGAATGGACCAGGCTTTTCCACGCTCCGTAGGAACTAAGCGTTATCTTATCCACCGGCCATCCGGCATTTTCCAATATCCTGACCTGTCTTCTGATCATGTCAATATGCACGATAGCCAGGATCAGGCGCGAATAGCCCATATCATCCGTACCGATGATCCGATGGGAAAACAATATTTCTTCTTCCTTGTAAGGGACGAGCCGGGTTATGTGCAGCTTGATCATATCATTTATTTCTTTGGGGTCCTGGGAAGGCAGGTGCAGGTTCCTCACCGTTACGAAATCGCGGGAAACGCAAAGATTCACTGCCCGGGGAAGCAGCTTCCTGTTGCGCGCGATATCCGCGATACGCTGGCCGATCTGTTCGTCGCTCAGGGAAGACAAAGCCTCCGCGTAACAATCGACGATCCTGGCTTGTTTGCCCTGGGAACTTACCGTTGCCAGCTTTAAATACTGTTTTCCGATCTCTACGGTTACGGATACTTTCATATATTATCCTACTATTTGGGATATCATGAACGTAGGCAGAAGGATAGCCAGCACCACAGCTCCTAATATCACCCCTAAAAATAATATCAGCAAGGGTTCAAGAAGCGAAGAGATTATCGCGATATCCTTTTCTACCTGCTGCGCGTAAGAGGCGGCAGCTTCATCGAGCACATCGCTCAAGCGCCCTGATTCTTCTCCCACCGCCACCATTTTAGTAAAAAACTTGGGTAATCCCGTATGCAGCGCCATGCTTGATGATATATTTTTGCCTGTGGCGACCTCACGCTGCACCTTTAAGAGGTCCTCCCGCATTTTCAGGTTATCAAAACTTAATGCGGCTATCTCCAGCGATCTTAACGCCGAGACCCCGCTCCTTATAAGCAAGCTGAAAGCCCGGCAAAAATTGACTAATTCACCGTTAGCTATCATTTTATTGAATACGGGCAGGCGCGCTTTAGCCCGGGTCAATACCCCGTTAAACACCCTCCTGCCTTTTCCGGAATACAGCGCAACAGCGCAAAAAATAGCCGCACCCGCCAGCAAGAACCAGGTCCTGCTGGAAAAAGAACTCACCCCCAGGATGACCTTGGTGATCAGGGGCAATTTATCGCCGAAACTGTCAAAGATGGGCTTAAGGCGGGGCACGACGAAATTTATCAATATGAAGATACTCGCCAGGCCTACGACCAAAAGCAGGGAGGGATAGGTAATGGCGACTATTATTTTGTTCCGCAGGCTTTCCTGGCGCGCGAGAAAATCCTCTATTTGCTCCAGGGCCAGGTCCAGGCGCCCGCTGGCCTCTCCGGCTTTAATGACATTGATAAAAAGCGGCGAAAATACATGCGGAAAACGCTCCAGGGACTGCGAGAAGGTCTTACCTTCTTTTGTGGCATTATATATCTCTAAGATCACCTCTTGAAAAGACTGGCTCTCCGCCTGTTCATAGAGGATCTTAAGCGAAGAAAGCAGCTCCACCTTGGCCCGGATAAGGGTAGCCAGCTTCTGCGTAAAATTAAGTATCTCCCCGGGATCTATCTTCCTGCCGGCTGCCTTCTTTTTTGCGGCTTTTTGCTGCGGATGTACATAGGTGTTATCTTCAAGCACCGAAATGGGGAACAACATTTGTTCCGAAAGCTTAGCTAAAGCCTCTTCCCTGTTCTCCGCTTCGACCCTGCCTTCGACTGTAACGTTTAGCCCCTTTTTAGCCTTGTAAATAAACCTCATGTTTTAATGCCACGCCCCCTATGGAGTATCGCTGCCGGACTCTTTATCATGCTCCTCTAATTCCGCCACCCTGAGCACTTCTTCCGGAGTAGTCATACCCAGCTTTATTTTTTCAAGCCCTGAATCAAAAAGGGTGCGAAAACCCATCTGCCTGGCTTTCTTTTTTATCTGCGCCGCGGAACACTTTTCCAATATCAAAGCCCTGATATCATCGTCTATCAATAGTATTTCATAAATAGCGGTGCGGCCCTTATAGCCGACAAACTTGCAATTCTCGCACCCTCTTCCGCGGAAGATCTTGATATTCCTGAATACTTCCGGCAACAGGCTCTTATCCTTCATCTCTTCCTTACAAGCCGGGCAAATGACCCTGACCAGCCTCTGCGATATAAAAGCGTTGACCGAAGAGGCGACCAGGTACGGCTCGATACCGATATCCAGAAGACGGGTAGCTCCGCTGCTGGCGTCATTAGTATGCAGGGTCGAAAAAATAAGATGCCCGGTAAGAGAAGTGCGGATAGCCAGCTCCGCGGTCTCCAGGTCCCTAACCTCTCCGACCATCATGATATCCGGGTCATGGCGCAGGATACTGCGCAGGGCGTTGGCAAAAGTCATTCCTATCTCGGGCTTGACCTGGATCTGCATCACACCCGGTAATTCATATTCGATGGGATCCTCAATGGTGATTATCTTTACTGCGTCTTTATTCAATTTGCTCAGGCAGGCGTAAAGCGTGGTGGTCTTCCCGCTGCCTGTCGGGCCGGTCAAAAAAATGATCCCGTGCGGCTTACTCATCATTTCTTCTATTTTTTTGGCCTCGTGAGGAAAAAGCCCCAAGTCGTCGAGGTTAAAAAGCAGCTGCACCGGCAGTATCCTGATGACCACGTTCTCGCCGTAGATAGAAGGGATTATGGAGATCCTCAGGTCGACCTGTTTATCTTTTATCTTCACTATTGCCCGGCCGTCCTGAGGCAGGCGCCTCTCGACGACATTAAGGTTGGAAAGTATCTTTATCCGGGAGACTATCGCCGGATGCAGGTATTTGATCTGTTCCGGAACGCGCATATCATAAAGTATACCGTCAATGCGGTAGCGCACGCGCACGCTGTTGCGGTACGGTTCAATATGAATATCCGTGGAACGCGAAGATATGGCCTCGGACAATATCTGGTTGACTAATTTAATGACCGAGACGTCCTGGGCGGATTTCTCCAGGTCTTCGACTTCTTCGTAGGCCTGGGTATCTTTTTCGGTTTTGTTATCCCCCTGCGTGAGGATCTCTTCCACGGTCTCCGCGCCGACGCCGTAATAACGGCGGACCGCGGCAAGGATCTCTTTATCCGAGGCCAGCACTTTTTCTATGTCGTAACCCAGCTGAAGTTTCAGGTCTTCCGAATGCCAGACCGCGAGCGGATCGGAAACCGCTATGGTAAGAAGGTTTCCTTTTATCTTAAGGGGCATGAATTTGTAGTGCCATACCAGTTTTACCGGGACCACCTTTATTACTTCCGGGGCGATCGTCAGTTCCTTGAGGCTGCGGTAAAAAGTAAGGCCCAGCTGTTCCGCCAATACCTCCAGGAGCTGTTCCTGGGTGACGAATTCAAGGCGCACCAGGGCAGTGCCGAGTATCTCGCCGCTTCTTTTACTTTCCTTTAAAGCGGCGTCCAATTGCGCGGCGGTAATAAAACCTTTTTTTA
>JAQTUY010000135.1 GCA_028707105.1 Candidatus Omnitrophota bacterium
GCCATATTGCGCATTTGCGCCTGCTTCGGCGGATGCGCCGTTGTCCTGCCGAAATTCGAATCTGTCGAGGTCAATGATACTGTGGTCAAGGTTTCCTGCGGCGCCGAGAATCATGTGCCGGTGAGCATGGTGACAAATCTGTCCGGCGCTATCGAGCAGGCTAAAGACGCGGGGTATTGGATAGGCGCCGCGGTAGTCGAGGAGGGAGTGAATCCCAGGAAGGTGAAATTTAATTTTCCCCTCGGGTTCGTCTTTGGCTCTGAAGGCGAAGGCATACGCCCGGGCTTGCTCAAGCATGTGGATTACCGCCTGACAGTGCCGATGAAAGGGGCCCAGCTTTCTTTTAACGTGGCGACATCGGTGGGAATTTTTTGCTACGAAGCGCTAAACCAGAAGATATATGACAAGATCAAATAAAGAAAAAAAGATCATTAACTTTTTAGCCGAGGCGGGGCAGTTAAAGCGCGTCAAACGCAGCGGCTGGTGGGTGATCGGCATCAAAGATCCGGAGAGCGTGGCGGAGCATTGTTTTCGCTGCGCGGTGCTGGGCTATATCCTGGCCAAGATGGAAAAGGCAAATCCATATAAGGTCACGATGATGGCCCTGTTTAACGATATCCATGAGGCGAGGATCAACGACCTGCACAAGATGGGGCACAGCTATATCGATTTCCGGGAAGCCGAGATGAAGGTTTTTAAGGAACAGGCAGGATTGCTGCCGCCGGTTATGGGGGATGAGCTTTCTTCATTCCGCGGGGAATATGATAAACAATCTTCCAAAGAAGCGGTCATTGCCCGCGACGCCGATATCCTTGAGTGCGTATTCCAAGCCAAGGAGTATTTAGAATCCGGGGTCAAAGACGCGCAGAGTTTCATCGACGTGGGTAAGAAATATCTCAAGAGTAAAAGCGCCAAGGCCCTGGCCAGGAGTATGCGTACCTGGAAGTCCAAGGATTGGTGGTTTCATCTAAAGAAGTTTGAGAGATGATCTTAGATACCGTAAGGCAGGCTATTAAGCGATATCGCATGCTGGATAAAGGCGATAAAGTACTTATCGGGGTATCCGGCGGCCCGGATTCGGTCAGCCTGCTTTATATCTTAAGCGCCCTGCGAAAAGAATTTAAATTAAACTTGCATATCGCGCATCTTGACCATATGTTGAGAGCGGATTCGGCAAAAGACAGGGAGTTTGTCGAAGGCTTGGCCGGGATGTTGAAAATCCCGGTGATCTCGGAGTCCATTGATGTTATGCGCCTGGCTGAAAAAGGCTCGCTTGAAGAGATCGCCCGGGAAGCGCGCCTTGCTTTTTTTTTCCGGACAGCTAAAAAGATAAAAGCTGATAAGATCGCCCTGGGGCATACTCGTGATGACCAGGCGGAGACGATCCTGATGCGCATTATCCGGGGAAGCGGCCTTTACGGATTGTCAGGTATCCTGCCCAAAAGAAGGATAGCGGGTTTTCAGGTCATCCGGCCGCTGATCGAAGTTCCCCGCCGCCAGATAGCCGCTTTTTTAAAAAAGAAAAAGGCCGGCGCCCGCCAGGATCCTTCCAACCTGGAGGATATTTATTTCAGGAACAGGGTGCGCAATAAACTGCTCCCGTTATTGCGGAAGCAGTATAATCCCAACATAGGCGAATTACTGGCTAATATGGCTCAGGGTGTCGCTGCCGACTATGAATACTTAAACGCCGCGGCCGGCAAGGCGCTGCTCCGTTTGAAGAAAGGCGGCGGCAAGGGGAAAGTTGATCTGGATCTAAAGGGATTTTTGAAGCTTCATCCGGCTATCCAAAGGTTGGTCCTTCGCCTGGCAATCTCTGGTCTGGCGGGGTCCACCCGGAGGCTCACTTTTCAGCATATCAAGGAGATCGAGGACCTCATTTTCAACCGCCCCGTAAATTCCGTTGTAGACTTGCCCAGGGGGGTTTGTATCGTCAAGAAGAAGCAGGTCCTTGCCGTTTTTATCAAGCAAAAATAACCTTAAAAATAGGTCAATAAACACTTGATTTTATAGATAGTTAAGATATAATTATAATTCCCTAAGAAAGGACTTTTAAAATGGCAAATTCGAATAATAATAAATCACGTAAAAAGTTCAAATTTAACCATATACCCCTGGTCTGGATCGTTGTAACCATGGGCCTGCTATATCTTTTGAACACCGTTTCTTTAAGCGTCAGCGGTATCCCGCGGGATATTACCTACAGCGAGTTTTATAAAACCCTTAACGATGAACCTCAAAAGATCAAGTCTATAGCCAAGATCGAGAATGAACTGGATGGCGAATTTAGCGATAACACCAAATTCAGGCTTAATATCCCGGATAACGACCAGGAGTTGTTAAGCCTTATCCGTAAAAGCGGGATTAATTTTGAGGTCAAGCCCCCCCGGACGTTCTGGGCGGCGATGTTATTTAATCTAGGCCCTATTTTGCTTCTTATAGGGTTTTGGTGGCTGATGGCGTCCCGGGGCGAGCAGCTTGGGAATAAGATCATGACTTTCGGAAAGGTGCGGCCTAAAGTGCACGTCGAGGGCCAGGGAGAAAAGGTCACTTTCGGCGATGTCGCCGGGGTCGATGAAGCTAAAGAAGAACTCCAGGAGGTCATTGAATTTTTAAAGGACCCCAAAAAATTCCAGAGGCTGGGGGGTAAGATCCCCAAAGGCGTCTTGCTGGTCGGGCCTCCGGGCTGCGGCAAGACCCTTATAGCTAAGGCAGTGGCCGGTGAGGCCGGGGTGCCGTTCTATTCTATAAGCGGTTCGGATTTTGTGGAGATGTTTGTCGGGGTCGGCGCCAGCCGCGTGCGCGATCTTTTTGACCAGGGAAGGCGCGCGGCGAAATTATCCGGCAAAGGCGCGATAATCTTCATCGATGAAATAGACGCCGTAGGCCGCCTGCGTTTCTCGGGGATAGGCGGAGGCCATGATGAGAGGGAACAGACCCTTAACCAGCTGCTGGTGGAGATGGATGGATTTGAGGGTACTCTGGGTTTGATCCTTATCGCCGCCACTAACCGGCCGGATACCCTGGATCCGGCGCTTTTGCGTCCGGGGAGATTCGACAGGACTATTATCGTGAACCTTCCGGATATAAAAGGGAGGGAAGAGATACTTAAGGTCCATACCCGCAAGATCAAACTTGGGACCGACGTTGATTTTAAGGCTATCGCCCGTCAGACGCCCGGATTTTCCGGGGCTGACCTGGCTAATCTTTGTAATGAAGCGGCCCTTTATGCCGCCAGGTTTAACAAGCAGTCAGTTGAGAACGGTGATTTCGACAGGTCCGTGGAGAGAGTAATGATGGGGCCTGAGAAGAAGAGCCATATTATGTCGAAAAAAGAAAAAGAGATCACTGCCCTGCATGAATCGGGGCACGCTTTGTTATCCCTGTTGATACCTGAAGTCAACCCTTTAAAGAAGGTTTCTATTATTCCCCGCGGGTTAGCCGGCGGTTATACCTTTACCCCTCCGCTTGAGGACCGGCATTACTTTACTAAGAAAGAGCTTAGCGGCGAGATCGCTCTTATGCTGGGAGGGAGGGCCTCGGAGGAGATAAACTTGGATGAAGTGACTACGGGCGCCCAGAGCGACCTTGAGACCGCCACTAGTATGGCACGGCGGATGGTCTGCCAATTTGGCATGTCCGTAAAGTTAGGTAATATTACCCTGGGCAAGAGAGAAGGCCTGGTATTCCTGGGGCGGGATATCATGGAAGAGAGGAACTACAGCGAAGATACCGCCAGGATCATCGACGGTGAGATCAAGGGGATTGTCGATAACGCTTACGACCGTGCCAGGTTATTACTTAAAGAAAATCAGGATAAGCTTAAGATCTTAGCCCAGGCGTTACTGGAAAAAGAGGTTTTGGATGCCGAGGAGGTAAAAAAACTCCTGGGCATTGAAAAGCAGGATGAGAGTTCTCTGTCTTGAAGATCCCGAAGAAGTCAGGAGCCTGATGCGGCTCATAGGCGTGGATGCCTATGGGATCGATATCATGGCCCGCAAAGCCCTTATCCGGCTGGTCAAGATCGACGCTCTTTCTAATATCGCGGCAAATATTTTAAAACAGGAAATGCTTTCATTGGGCGGCGACGCGGCGATCGCCCGCGGTTCCCTGACCGGGCAGGTAAAAAAGACCGGTTGCCTTTTAATGGGAACGCCCGCGCAATTATCGCGCCTGATAGATAAATTAAAAGTCCAGCCGTTCGGGCTCTCGGCCTTGGCGCTGGGCCTTAAGCGATCGCTGGGGAACTACGAGAAGAAATGTTTTATCCTGAAGCTGGGCAGCCATAAATTGCGGCTTGGCCGGAGGACGCATATCATGGGTGTTGTAAACCTCACCCCTGATTCTTTCAGCG
>JAQTUY010000136.1 GCA_028707105.1 Candidatus Omnitrophota bacterium
GTAAAAGGCATTTTTCTTTTCCTGTAAGCCGCTGCTTCAAGAATAAACGGTAATCATCCTGGGGCAGGAAGCATATTTCCTGGCTGCCGGGCTTCTCCGCCACCGGCAAGTCCATTTTCCTGGCCAGAGCCCTTACCTGATCTTTGGTATAATTACCCAACGGGAATAAAATATGCCTGAGCTGAGCCTGATCCAAACGATATAAGAAATAGGTTTGATCTTTCCTGGGATCCTTTGCCTTTTTTAACAGATATTTTGGGGATCCCGTACCCGGAACCCGGATCTTTTCTATTCTGGCATAGTGGCCGGTAGCAAGATAGCGCGCCTCCAACGCCAGGGCTTTTTTGAGCAAAGCGGTAAACTTAATATGCTGGTTGCACCGCACGCAGGGGTTAGGAGTCCTGCCTGACAAATATTCGGCGCAAAAGTTATCAATGACCTTCTTTTCCAGGATGCGGCTAAAATTCAAAACATAATGCTTCAGGCCTAATTTATGGCATACCCGGCGGGCGTCCTCGATACCGGATAAGCCGCAGCAAGAAGGCTTGCGAGTGGGGCGGTCCGGGATATTAAAACACATCGTGACCCCGATCACCTCAAAACCCTTATTCTTAAGTAAGCCGGCGGCGACCGAGGAATCTACTCCTCCGCTCATCGCCACCACCACCCGCTTTTTCATAATATGATGCCCCTATACCCCGCGCTAATCGCACCTAGCCCAAATCGGAATTGGGCTAGTGTCCGCCTTGTGGCGGAGTATTGCGCGGGTATGTCGCTGGTGCGTCTATACCCCGCGCTAATCGCACCTAGCCCAAATCGGAATTGGGCTAGTGTCCGCCTTGTGGCGGAGTATTGCGCGGGTATGTCGCTGGTGCGACAAAAAGGCCCGGTAAATATCCATAGTTCACCGGGCCTTCTGATTTTTTCTGGTTATAATTTCACTACGTTCTTGGCTTGCTCGCCTTTGGGCCCCTGCTCGATCTCGAACTCGACTTCCTGGCCTTCAGCTAACGTCTTATAACCGTCACCCTGGATTGCGGTATGATGCACGAATACATCCTTACCGTCCTCGGGGGTGATAAACCCGTAACCCTTCTGATTGCTAAACCACTTCACTTTTCCTTTTGCCACGATGTGCTACCCTCCTTTCAAAAGATTATATATGTTAAAATCTATAATAATACCGCGTGCTTGTCAAGCAATTTTATGGTCTGGAGCATCTCCTCCCCGGTTTTGGCATCGCAGGCTTTTTTACGCAGCTGCCGGCAATTCTGCCATCCCTTAGTGTACCAGCTGAAAAACTTGCGGAATGCCACCACGCCGATCCTCTCGCCGTGGAAGGCAATCGAAGCTTTAAGGTGCTCCGTCATCACCTTTTCTATATCTTCAATGCCCGGCCTTGGGGGCGGTGTTTTGCCTTGCAAACAAGATTTTATCTCATTGAATATCCAGGGATTGCCGAGAGCGCCCCGGGCCACTGCCACCGCGTCACAGCCGGTCTCATCGGCCATCTTCTTAGCTGCTTCCCCGGAAAAAACATCGCCGCTGCCGATCACCGGGATCTTCAAAGCGTCTTTTACTTTTTTAATGACCTGGTAATCTACGCAGCCGCTATACTCCTGCATCCGGGTCCGGCCATGGATAAAGAGAGCCTCGACCCCCGCGTCTTCGGCATAAAGCGCCGCCTCCCGGGCATTTACGGAATTCGCGTCCCAACCGGAACGTATCTTGACCGTAACCGGGAATTTAGAATTCTTGACCACCACCTTCAACAACTTGTTCAAAAGTTTAGGGTCTTTAAGAAGCGCGGATCCCTCGCCTCTGGTGACTACCTTTTTAGCCGGACAGGCAGCGTTAAAATCCAGGACAGCAAAATCGTGTTTATTAAGTATCTCCAGCCCCTTAAGGATGAATTTCGGTTCCAGGCCGAGTAATTGGACTCCTAAAGGCTTATCTTTGGGTGAAGTCGAAAGCATTTCCTGGGTTTTTCTGCTTTTGTAGCTTAAAGAGCGGCAATTGAGCATCTCGATAAAAGCCAATTCACAGCCGAATTCACGGTTTAAAAGCCGGAATGGAAGGTCGGTGACCCCGGCCATGGGCGCCAGGATGAAAGGATGACGCAATTTAAGTTTTCCGATCTTAAGCACTACTGCGCCTCCAGGACTACCAGGGTGATGTCGTCGTATTGCGGGTGGGCGCCGATAAAAGAATAGACCTCGTCTTTAATGGCGAGCATTAGTTCATTGGCGGGCTTGGAGCTGTGTTTTTGAAAAGCCTCTTCCAACCTTCCCAGGCCAAACCTTTCCAGATTCTCGTTTTCGGCTTCAGTGACACCGTCGGTATAAAGAAGTATTTTATCGCCATTTTCTAATTTAAGCTGCTTTTCCTCAAGATAACTGTCAATATCAGACAACATCCCCAGCATGAAACCGCCGCTAATAATAGCCTCCACATCCGGGGACGTTCCCCGAAGTGCCACCCTTTCGTTTCCTAACTTATTGCGAAAGATAAGGATGTGTTCGTGTCCTGCCGAAGAATACGTCAATATTCTGTTTTGGGAATCCCAAAGCAGATACAACAATGTCATAAATCTCTGCCCGCCGATATTCTGGTAGAGCATCTGGTTGGTGCGCTGAAGCACTTCTTTCGGCGAAGCTTCTTCCTGGGACAAAGTATGGATGGCCGCTTTTACCATTGACATCAAAAGCCCCGCGGCAACCCCTTTGCCGGAAACATCTCCGATGACTATGGCCAGGTTATTTTTGTTGGGAAAAGTGACGAAGTCATAATAATCGCCGCCTATCTCCTTGGCCGGCTGCATTAAACCCCGCAACGCGAGGTTTGAAATTTCCGGGACGCGCTGCGGCAGAAGCCCCATCTGTATCTCCCTGCCGAACCGCATTTCTTCGTCAAGGCGCTGTTTTTCCAGGATATCCTCATGATGCAGGGCGTTATAGAAATACAGCGCGACTTCCGAAGCGATATTGCTGAGTATCCCGATATCATTCACGGTAAAAAGCTGAAGATTCTCCCTTTTGCCCAGGATGATCAGGCCGATAAACTCCTCTTTTAGATTTAAAGATAAAACTAACGGCGTATCCTCTTCCTTAAGAAATTGGTACAACCGGCTCTCCTTAAGATATGAAAGGTTCGGGTCCACCTCTACCAATTCACGCTCCAGATAAGGATTGATCTTCAGATACGAGAGAACCTTATCTTGCGGATCCAGGGCCGGAATTTCTCCGGAGAACCCCGCGCGGACCAGGGGCCGGGGCTGGCCGGTCTTGATATCCATAATAAGTATCCCTATCTTTTGAAGATAGAGGGAGCCCTTGATCGCGGACGAGACCTTCCCTGATATCGTTTCAATATCCAGGACGCCTTTTAAAGAAAGCGAAAGCACGCCCAGTATCTGGGAATAATCGTATTTCTTGCGCCTGAATATATGGTCGATACGCGGCTGAAAAACCTGCTGATAATACTTGAATAAATAAAAAATCACCGTCATCAGAAAACTCAACAGCAAGACATTCATCTGGGAAAGCCATGGACGAGCCAGGTAAATGAATAACACTAGAGGCAAAAATACGGAAACGGAAGCCAGAAGCCACAATACCGTCCGGTGTATCACGGTCTCGATCTCAAAAGCCTTATACCTTATCATGTTATAGGCCAACAAACTTATATATGTACCTATGAAAATAAACCCCGCCGGATATACCGCGATCCCAAAATCCCCGAAATAGTCGACCACGGCGAGGTATCCAAAAAGGTAGGTATTAAGGAAAATAAGAAATTTCCTCTTCTCCAACGAGGTCGCCGCGTTTCTATAAGTCATAAAGACATTGTATGTCGCTTTGAAAGCCCATATGCACCATACGCCCAGAAAAAGAAGCAGAAGGTTCCCGGCGTTGCCTTCAAATCCCCAATAAAACTTGCGCGGAGGATATTTGACCATTAGACCGGTTGAAACGCTGATAACGGCAAAGGCCGACATCACTATATACCCGACCAGTATAAATGCTTTTTCTTTTTTGAACCTTATCATCTTTGTAAGGCTTGAGGCGATGAACAGGCTGCCTACGGATATATACGATACCCAGAAATAACAGAGCTTATACCAGAATGCGGCGGGCCCGGTTTTGGTGCTCAATAATCCGAACATCACCGACAAAAGCCACATACCGGTGGGCAGGGTTAAAGTGAATAAGCTAAAGCCCAGCATCTTCTTGTTCTTTGCCCAGACAAATGCCCCCAGCAATATGGAATAAAGCCCTACTATCAATAGGGGCAGCGCGTGGGGATTCAAGAAATAGCTGGAAGGATTGAGTAACTCTCTAAGCATTTACT
>JAQTUY010000019.1 GCA_028707105.1 Candidatus Omnitrophota bacterium
CTTTCGCCCTGATGATAAAAAAGAGGGCCAGCGCCCTCTCTTCCATCGGTATCTCTATTTTATTGGGATTCCTGTATTATGTCTTCAGCGCCGTATCCCTGGCTTTCGGCAAAGCCGGATTCCTGCCTCCCTACTTAGCCGCTTCACTGGCCCACATCGTATTCCTGGGTTTCGGGCTTTATAAAATTTACACTACGCCCTGATCCGGATAAATGCGGGGCACGCGGCCCCCTATCCCGCAAACGATCTCATAAGAAATAGTATCAATAAGCCGCGCCAACTCTTCCGCTCCGATACGCTCGGAGGCGCTTGCTCCTATCAATATAGCCTCATCTCCCGTCCCCACTCTGGCGTCACCTACATCTACCAGTATATGGTCCATACAGACCTTCCCGCTTATCTTAAATCTTTGCCCCGCTATCAGGACATCGGCCTTATTGGAAAGGCTGCGGGGGTAACCGTCCCCATAACCGATAGGCAGGATTACAATGGTCGTATCTTTTTTAGTATGGTAAGAATGGCCGTAACTTATACCCTCACCCTTAGATACTCTTTTAGTGAACACAACTTTTGTCTTAAGGGACATAACCGGCCTCAGGTCTATCTTAAGGCCTTTCTTAGGATATAAGCCGTAAAGAATAAGCCCGGGCCGGACAAAATTAAGATGGCTGTTTTTATAGTGAAGGATGCCCATACTGTTGGCGGCATGATGCATCGGAATGCGTATACCGGACTTTTCAAGACGGGTAATAAGCTTATTGAAAATATCCACCTGGTGGCGGGTAAAGGCCGTATCGCTGTCGGCGCTGGGAAAATGGGTGAATATACCTTCGATCTTCAGGAATTTAAGCCTGGCGATCTCCCGGACCAGGTCATAAGCTTCATTATAGGCGAACCCCAGCCTGCCCATCCCCGTATCGACCTTGATATGAATCTTGGCCTGCTTTTTAAAATACGCCGCGTGTTTACTGATAGCTTCAGCCAGGTCCCAGGTACAGACAGTCTGGGTAATACCGTATTTAAAAAGCGGGCTGACATAAGCCGGCAAAACCATCCCCAGGACTAAGATGGGCGTCTTAATACCCTCTTTCCTGAGAGTTATAGCCTCATCAATGCTGGCTACTGCCAGATACTCCACCCCCAGGGAAACAAGCCTTTGGGAAACAGGCCCGGCGCCATGGCCATAAGCATCGGCCTTGACACAGGCAATGATCCCGGTGGCGCGGCTTATCGCTTTACGGATCTGCTTATAATTATGCTCTAAAGCCGCGAGGTTTATCTCGACCCAGGTCGGCCTGTATCCGATAGTTTCTATCGCGTCCGTGGTTTTCATGCTTTTCTTATCTGGCATTCCTTAGGGTAAAGATATATCGCTTCAAGTTTAAATGAACTCACCGTTTGCTTCGTCTCTACGCGCTTCCTGGCCAGCGCGATTATATTACCGGGGCGCGGGTAAGAAAACTCTCCGTCTAAGAATTCCGCTCCTCTAACCCCGGCGGATATATCATCTTTATATAATTTCAACCCGTCACCCAGGAACACGCAGGGAGCCTTCAACTTAGCCTTGAGCATTTCATCAGGCGAGCCCAGCCTATAAGATATTAACCTTTTAAGCGAAGGTTTAGCCCTGTACAGGCTGTAATAAATAAGGCCCCTCTTGGCATCCACTACCGGGCAGATCATTCCTTTTAACCCGGAGGCATTCATGGCTAAGATATCCAGGCTGGATATACCTATTACCGGCTTACCCGCGGCGAATGCCAGGGCCTTGACGGTAGACAAACCTATGCGTATGCCGGTAAATGAGCCGGGCCCTGTGGCGCAGGCAAAATAATCGACATCTTTCAAAACCAGCTTCAGGCTGTCAAGTATCCGCTTGATGTTCGGCGCCAGTATCGTAGACAGCTTCCTGCCCGCTTCCAGGCGCAATTCATAGACCTTGCCGGAGCCATCCTGCGCGGCTATGCACATCATCTTGCTTGAGGTATCAATGCCTAATATAACCATATAATTATTATCATATATTTAAGATTTTGTTCTCCGCGCACTGAAATTTTTTGCTGATCTGCTTGCGGTTTACAACTCGTTTCCGTAGAGGCTAACGCAAGGACTCAATACTTCAACTCGTCGTAAAGCCTTGCAGACATTTGCCAAAAAATTTCTAATGTGCGCTCCGAACAAAATCTTAATAATCAAACTTCTTGTAACGTTGTCCGACAGCAGTAATATCTATCTGCCGCTTTTTATCATTTATTACCTTAAGCTTTATTTTTAAATACTCATTGGGCAAGTAACCATCCAGCCTGTCCGCCCATTCGATAAGGACCACGCTGTCGCCGTAAAGATAATCCTCATACCCCAATTCCAGGATAGACGCGCGATCCAGGCGGTAGAGGTCAAGATGAGACAAACTAAGCTTACCCTCGTATTGACGGGCTATGGTAAAAGAGGGACTGATCACCTCAGCTATAGATATTCCCAGCCCCTGGGCTATACCTTTTGCCAGGACGGTCTTTCCCGTTCCCAGCTGTCCGAAAAGGCAGACTATATCGCCCTTGCTCAACGACTTTGATATCTTCCCGCCCAATTTTAAAGTGTCCTGGCTGGACCTGGATATTATACGCATAGCCTTAAAAATGCCTGAATCCGGACGGTTTAATTACCTTCTCTTTACAATTATCGTCGATCATCCGTAATCCGTACTTCTTGTCCACCACATTCCCGATAGGGGTATAATTAATAAAACTTCCGGAGCCAAGTTTCCTGGCTTCCTTAAGGGGCAGGGTGAATAATAATTCAAAATCCTCCCCCCGGGATACTTCCCGGATAAAATCCCCGCCCTTTTTATACACCGGGACGGCATCCTGATAAACGACAGCGCCCACCCCGCTTTCATCACAAACATGCTTTAAATCCTGCAGCAGCCCGTCTGAAATGTCGATCATAGCCCCCATTTTAAAATTGGCCGCCAGATAACGGGCTTCCTCAAGGCGCGGGATGACACAAAGCCTCCGGGGATCAAGGCTTGCCGCGCCGAGCATACCGGTCACGAAAATGATATCTCCCGCGCGGGCGCCGCTTCTTAAAACGAGTTTCTTTTTTTCAACAAATCCTGCCAGGCTTATATTTATTACTATTTTGTCCGCCTTACTCATATCCCCGCCGATAATATTAATGCCGTGCTTTTTTGCCCAGAAACCCATTCCGCGGTATAAATCATGGACAAATCCCGACTCCGTTTCCGCGGGCATACCCAGCGAGACAAGCGCGTAAGCCGGCAGGCCGCCGCAAGCGGCGATATCGCTGATCGAAGCGGATATACTCTTGGAACCGATCAGATAGGGATCGTCACGGAGCAGAAAATCGACATCCTGGATAAGCATATCGGTTGTCAGGAGCAAATACTTGTCCCGGCCAAACTCAACCACCGCACAATCATCGCCTATCCCTTTAACCACCCCTTCACCGTTCCCGGCCATCTTCTTTATATCCTTGATCAATCCGAATTCTCCGATCTGCCTTATCTTCATTTAGCTGTCCTGCGTATATTTTTGGCGAAGGGCGGCTTGATAATACCCTTTTCCGTAATAATGGCGCTAATAAGGCTATGCGGCGTGACGTCAAAAGCCGGGTTAAAAACCGCGACTCCCGGAGGCGCGGACGGCTTTTTAAAAAGATAATGCGTAACTTCCCGGGCATGCCTTTGTTCAATAGGTATATCTTTGCCGGTCCTTTTACTTAAGTCAAAAGTCGATATAGGAGCGGCTACATAAAACGGGATGTGGTGATATCGGGCAAGAAGCGCGATGTTATAGGTCCCTACTTTATTGGCCGTATCGCCGTTAGAAGCTATCCTGTCCGCCCCGACTATGACTTTATCTATTCTACCGCTGCTCATAAGCGCGGCCGCGGCATTATCGCATAAGAGAGTGACTTTTATTCCTTTAGCCTTAAGCTCCCAGGCAGTCAGGCGCGCGCCTTGCAGCAGCGGCCGGGTCTCGCAGGCGTAAACTGAAAGCCTCCTGCCCTGCTCCTTGGCCCGATATATGGTACCGAGGGCGGTGCCGTAATCAACGGTAGCCAGCGCCCCCGCGTTACACACTGTCAATATATTATCATTATTCCGGATAAGCTCAGCGCCATAGCGCGACATTTTACGACATACTGAACTATCTTCTTTCATTATCTCTTTTGCCCGGCGCAATAAAGCAAGTTTGATCTGCGCTACCGGCTTATTCCGGTTTTCCAAGGCTGCCAGACGCATCATTTTCAATCCCCAAAAAAGATTTACCGCGGTGGGACGGCTGGAACCCAGATGATCCGCCGCCCGGTCAATTTCCCTCTTTAGCTCTTGATAATCCCTGGCGCGCGAATCCTTAACTGCCAGATATAATCCTAAAGCGGCTGCCGCTCCCAATGCCGGAGCGCCGCGGACCTGCAATTTTTTTATTGCCCGCCAAAGCGCCGAAACGCTCCTTAATTCCAGATATTTCAGTCTAGCCGGAAGCGCGGTCTGGTCGATTATCCTGACACTCTTATTTTTCCATTCGATCGTCCTGATCCGCATATCATAACCTCAATAATTTGGTGAGTATTCCTCTTTTCACGCCGATCGCTTGATGCGGGCAGGATTCCTGACAGCAAAAACAGGCGATACACCTGGAATAATCTATTTTGATCCGGTCATTATCTAATTTCACAGCGCTATTGGGGCAAGTCTTGATGCAGGTGCGGCAGAGAACACATTTGGCGCGGTCGATCACGGGCCGGAAACGAATTATACTTTCCAGGAGCGCCTTGGGTAATATCTGCGGGCACTTCATATGCAAAGCGGCATGCGGTAACTTATAAGGTTTACCCTTAATGCTCTCAAGCGGTTCCCCCAATATCTGGATATCCGAAAGACGCGCGCAACCCGCCTTTCTGGCGTCAGCTTCTTTTATCATTGGGACATCCAAGGGATCAAAACCCATGATATTGGCCATAACACTGTCTAAAGCGACTCCGTCCGCGCTGGCAAAAACCAACCCCAGGTCTTTGGGCTCACCGCTCATGCCCGGCCCATCCCCCTGCATTGCCACAATCCCATCCATAACAGTAAGAGCGGGCCGCACAACCTGGTATATATCAACCAGCATCCCGGAAAACTTCTTCATGGTAAAATTTTGTTTATGCAGTTCCAGCTTATACTTATCCGGAACCAGGCCGAATAAATTCTTGATCGCGCCCGACAATACCGTATAATTATGGGTCTTGAATTTGGGAACGTTGACTATATATGCGCATTCATCGACCCAGGCGCTCAAAAGTATTTTTCCCGACCAGCGCCTTTTGTCAAAAGAAACCAGGTGGACCCCTTCTTCATCAGCGACCCTCTTGATCCCGGATCTTTCGTAAACGAGCCCCAGCTCGGAAGATTGACCTGCCCATACGCTTGGGCCGTCCCCGACATATATTTCAGAGCCGATCTCCTTCAATATCCTTATAACTGACCTGACCACCTCCGGATGAGTATCTACCGGGTAGCGCGGCTCCGCAGCCATGAGCAGGTTTGGCTTCACCAAAACCTTACTCCCCGGCTTGACAAAGTTAGTTATCCCTCCAAGTTTTAAAAGCGCTTCCCTGACCGCTTTTTCCACTCTCGCGGGCTCATAATTCTCACACCTGATTATCGAGACTTGAGATTTCATTTAAGATTAAATAACTGTATAGCATTAGAAGACGTTATGCTGGATATACTCTCAATGCTTTCCCCTTTAAGCCTGGATATCTCATCAGCCAAATTCTTTACATAAAGCGGCTCGTTCCTCCGGCCGCGAAATTCCTGTGGGGAAAGATAGGGCGCGTCCGTCTCCAGCAATAACCGTTCCAATGGGACACGCTTGACCATTTCCCTTAAGTTATCCGCCTTCTTATAAGTTATGTTGCAGGTAAACGATATATAAAAACCCATTTTCAGGCACTCATCCATAAATCTCTCATCACCCGAAAAACAATGTATCACGCCCTTTAAAGGGAGCGCCTCTTTCAACACGACCAGCATATCCTCATCTGCCTGGCGGCTGTGTATTACAACCGGAAGGCAGGCTTCTTTAGCCAGGGCCAACAAAGCGCGGAACATCCTTTTCTGATTATCCGCGGAGGAATAATTTTTATAAAAATCAAGGCCGATCTCCCCTATTGCCACGACCTTGGGATCGGCAGATAAGCCTTTTAACACATCAACGTCCGTATCTTTAAAATTGTCCGCTTCGTGAGGATGGATGCCGGCGGCAGCGTATATATTTTCGTATTTACGGGATAAGGCAACGGAATTGCGCGAACCTGCGAGGCTGGAACCGATATTTATAAGTATTTTAACATCGTTCTCATGCGCCCGGCGCAGGACATCATCCCGGTCAGGATCGAATTCCGGAAAATCCAGATGGCAATGAGTATCGATGAGCATAGTTTTATACCGGCCTTAAGTCTTCTTTTTTGAAGTGTCTATGCGCGGAAAAAGCGGATTGCCCTTCTTTACCTGCTGATGACCGATCTGCGCCAGGATAGAAGCGGCTGTATCCGGGATGAACGGAGCTAACGCGTGAGCCGTTTTTCTGATCACGTCCACCAGCAAAGATATGAAGCCTTTTAATTCCCCGGTCTTATTTTCCTTAGACAAATTCCAGGGCTTGGTATCTTCAATATACTTATTGGCCATACCTATGAGTTCCCAGATCTTTTCCAAAGCCAGGCTGAAATTACGCTCGGCGCTTGTGGCGATACACCCGGCTATCTCGCCGTCAAGCGCCTCGATCTTGCGCCTGATCGCCTCAACCTGAGCGTCTTTCGCGGTCAGGCCATCCGACGGCACACTGCCCTCAAAGTACTTCTCGATCATTGTCAGCGTCCTGTAAACCAGGTTACCCAGGTCATTGGCCAGGTCGCTGTTATACCTTTTAACGATAGCCTCCTCGGAAAAATTACCGTCCAGCCCGAAAGGCACATCCCGGAGCAGGAAATACCTGTACACATCGATCCCGAACTTATCGACCATATCCAGAGGCGCGACAACATTGCCCTTGGACTTAGACATCTTATCTTCGCCCACCATCCACCAGCCGTGGGCAAATATGCCCTTAGGCGGCTCGATATCCAGGGCGCGGAGCATAATCGGCCAGTATATGGCGTGCTGCCTGAGTATATCCTTACCGATCAAATGCAGGTCGGCAGGCCACCACTCTGAATTATACCTGCCTGAATCATCAAACGAGCCCACCGCGCTAATGTAATTTATCAGCGCGTCGAACCATACGTAGGTAACGTGGCCGGGGCTAAATGGCAGCGGTATACCCCAGCTTAATCTTTCCTTTGGCCGGGATACGCAAAGATCGGTGAGTTTATTCATCCTCAGGAAACTCAAGACCTCTTCCTGCCGGGTCGAAGGCCTGATAAAATCCGGGTGGCTGTTGATGTGCTCGATAAGCCAATCCTGGTACTGGGATAATTTAAAGAAATAATTTGTCTCGCTGATCTTCTCGACCGGCCTCTTGCAATCCGGGCATAATTGCCCCCCTTCAAGCTGGGTCTCTGTCCAAAACGTCTCGCAGGGAGTGCAATACCATCCTTCGTATTGCGCGTCATAGATCAGGCCCTTCTTATGCAATATGCTAAGCGCGCTCTGGACTGTATCGATGTGCCGCTTTTCGGTAGTCCGGATGAAATCATCGTAGGAAATATCCAGCTTCGTCCACAAACCCTTAAACTGCGCCACTATTTTATCCGCGAATTCCTGCGGGCTTAAACCCTGGGCCTGGGCGGCTTTCATTATTTTCTGACCGTGCTCATCAGTGCCGGTCAAAAGCCGGACATTCTCTTTGCCCAGCGCCTGGCGGAAATAACGAGCCAGGGTATCAGATGCGATATTAGTGTAAGAATGCCCGATGTGCGGCGAGGCATTAACGTAATACAAAGGAGTTGTCACGTAAAATTTTTTAACCATAGTATGTTCCGCGGAGAATTATTTATAAGGTATAACCACGACCTTGCCGTCCTCCATTTCTACGGTAACGGCGCGTTTGAGGATATTAACACCGATGACCTTACCCTTGCCTTCCGGGGTATGGATACGCTCGCCTTCATGCGGAAGGCCTTTAGACAGGCATTTATAGGTCTCGTATTCATAAGAAAGGCAGCACATCAGCCTGCCGCATAATCCCGATATCTTGGTCGGGTTCAAAGGAAGCCCTTCTTCCTTAGCCATCTTGATCGTGACGGGCTCGAAATCCTTCAAAAAAGAGGCGCAGCAAAGGCACCTGCCGCAAGGGCCGTATCCGCCGAAAAGCTTAGCTTCATCCCTGACCCCGATCTGGCGCAGCTCTATCCTGGCTTTAAAAACCTTAGCCAGGTCTTTTACCAGCCCCCTGAAATCCACCCGGCCTTCGGCGGTAAAATAAAAAACGATCTTGGAACGATCAAAGGAATACTCCGCCTCAACAAGCTTCATATCCAGTTTATGCTCCTGGATCTTCTTCACGCACGTACCGTAGGCATCCTTGGTCTTGGTTCGGAGTTCCTCGATCTGCTTAAGATCGTTCTCCGTTGCCAGGCGGATAAGTTTTTTTAACGGCGCGTCGACCGTCATATTGATCAGGGTATCCGGCGTAGAAACGACCCGCCCGTAATCAACGCCCCGGTCTATCTCCACGATCACATAATCGTTTTCTTTCAACATCAGGGTCCCGGCGTCGCAATATATCACCTGGCCCGAATCCCGCAATCTTATTTCAGCTACCGCTTTATCCATTTATCTAAACCTTCCTTTTAAAATTCCCGACGCCCTCTAAAAAAACATGGGCTTTCGCCGGGATCGCGCCCGAAACGGCTAAAATGATCAAAAACTAAAACCGGAGCGGGGCTTATTATCCGTTGAAACTCAAACGTATATTATTCAATAATAACCTGGGATTAATATTCTGTTCCAGGTAAACGGATGTGTCGCAGACCATCTTAAACAATGAATCCAATTCAGACAAAGAATATCTGCCGGCGGCGTTGGAAAGCTCATCTCTCCGGTCGAGATGGACTAATTCCCCTTCAGGCATGCCGACCTTCAGATAATATATATCCCGCAGCCAACTTGCCAAGATACCCAGGGATTCGCGCATCCTGTCCTTGGATAAAGGCTCGCTGACGCCGGAAACCTTATAACCGGACAGAAAATAATCTATTACGCTGTTTTTGTTCTTTAAAACATCCCCATCCTTTAAACGCAGGGCCCTGCCGATCCTTCCCTCGCAGAAATAAGCCAGGTAATGGCTTAAAGGGCCGTCCAAACCATGCTCCTGGACAAGCATCCGCCCCAACTCATCTTTAGGCAGTGAAGCGAACCTGACCCTCTGGCAGCGTGAAACGATCGTAGAAAGCAGCATCCGGGGTTTCGAGGTTATCAAAATTATCAGGCTATTCGCGGGCGGCTCTTCCAGGGTCTTCAGGAAAGCGTTTGAGGCGTCGGGAGTGAGCAAGTGAGCGTTATCAATGATAAACACCTTATATTTGCCCTCGTAAGGCCTCAAATATATCGAATCCTGCAGCTGGCGGACATGTTCTATCTTAATAATAGTATCGCCTGTTTCCCCGCCTTCATCAAGCTTATCGCGCGGCGGTACTAAGTGCACATCGGGATGATTGCCGGCGTCTATCTTGCGGCAAGAGGCGCAATTATCACAAGGATCGATCCCGTCACTCTCCAGGCAATTCACAGCCTTAGCAAAGGTCATAGCGGCCAGGTTCTTGCCTATCCCTTCCGGGCCCGAAAACAAATATGAAGCCGGTATCCTGCGGCACTCCAGCGCCGATCTTAATACCTCTATAGGAGCATTTAAGCCTTTTATCTGCCCAAACGACATAATATTTTCTCCGCGAACTCCCGTATTTGTTTCTGGGTCTTAGCCCTGGAATGGTTGACCCTGACGACCTTTATCCTGCCGGGTTCTAAACCGGCCAGCTTTAAATACCCCCGCCTTACCCGCTGATGAAAACTTATAGGCCTGACCTCTATCCTGTCTCTGGTCTTTCCGGTCCGGCTTAAACCGGTTTTGGTATCAATATCCAAGAATATGGTCAGATCCGGTTTAACCGATAAGGTCGCGAAGCGGCCGACGTTCTTTATATCGGCAAGGTCAAGCCCGGCGCCGTATCCCTGATAAGCTAATGTTGAATCCAGGAACCTGTCGCAGATAACCGCTTTGCGCGCCTTCAAGGCGGGCATAATGACCTCCTTGACCAATTGGGCGCGGCTGGCCATATAAAGCAGCATCTCCGTCTCCATAGTCATACGGTCATTCTTCTTATCCAGAAGTATCTTTCTTATCTTTTCGCCGATCCGCGTGCTGCCCGGTTCTCGTATAAAAACTACTTTAAATCCCCGCGATCTTAAATAAGCGCAAAGCAGCTTAGAGTGGGTACTTTTACCCGAGCCTTCCGAACCCTCAAAAGTTATGAACGCTCCCCTGCCCATCTATTTTTTTCTCCAGATAGTGCCGGATGACGTATCTTCTAAGATAATACCCGTCTCCTCCAACTCTTTCCTTATCTCATCCGCTCTCTTAAAATCCTTATTCTCGCGCGCCTCTTTTCTTTCCTGGATCTTCCGGTCTACGGACTCCTGAAGCTTTACATCCTCGAAAGCCTCGACATTCAAAGAAGCCGGCAGATCCGCGCCCCCTTCGATCCTGACCTGTATCCCGAATACCTTAAGCAGTTCGACCAGCTTCGTCCTGATATGCGCGCTGTCCGCTATCGCGCCCTTGGCTATGCGCTGGTTGCCCTTATTCAAGAGCTCAAAGACCCAGCCTAAAGCCTGGGGCATATTGAAATCATCATCCATCGCGGACAAAAAATTATTTTCTATACTATCCAGCTCATCTTTTAGCGTACTTGACTCCCTGCCCGCCTTCTTACCGGCGCTGAGCTGTTCGACCCTCCCGAAAAAATCCCGCAGGCTTTTAAGCTGCTTCCCCGCGGCCTCAATCTTTTCTTCGGTATAATCGATAGGATGCGAATAATGCGCGCTTAAGAAAAACAACTTCAGGATATCCGGATTGTATTTTGACAGAAAATCCTTGATCGTGATGAAATTCCCCAGCGACTTGGCCATCTTCTGGCCGTTAATAGTCAATAAGCCGTGGTGAATCCAATACCTGGCGAATTGCTTTCCGGTAAGCGCTTCTGCCTGGGCGATCTCGTTCTCGTGATGCGGAAATATCAGGTCTCTGCCGCCGGCGTGGATATCCAGGGTCTTGGTCTCCAGAAACTTCGCGCTCATTACCGAACATTCAATGTGCCATCCGGGCCTGCCTTTTCCCCAGGGACTGTCCCAGGAAGGCTCGCCTTCTTTTGACTTCTTCCAGAGCGCGAAATCCAACGCGTCTTTTTTATTTTCGCCCGGGTCGATCCTCACCCCCGAGATCATCTGGTCTATAGACTGCCCGGAAAGCTTGCCGTAATCCTTAAAACTCCTGACGTTAAAATATACATCACCCCCGGACTCATAGGCGTATCCACCCCTGATCAACCCCTCGATGTGTTTGACCATATCAGGTATATTTTCCGTAGCTTTAGGCTCGCGATCCGCCCTGGCTATGCCCAGGCGCTTAATATCCTCATAGTAAGAAGCGATGTACTTATCAGCTACTTCATCCCAGCCCGTGCCTGATTCCCTGGCCCGGTTAATTATCTTATCGTCAATATCGGTGATATTACGCACGAATGTGACCTGGTATCCCCGTTTCTGCAAATAGCTCCTTATTACCCCGAATATATAAAGGCTGCGCGCGTGCCCGATATGACATTTGTCGTAAACGGTTACCCCGCAGGTATAGATATTTACTTGGGGAGGATGCAGAGGCAGAAACTCCTCTTTTTTCTTAGTAAGGGAATTGTAGATAAAAATAGGCATATATATATATAAACCCTGATCTGCGGCCAGGATCTTTGTTTTCCTTATTGTTTTTCTTCCAGCTTTTCGATCCTCTTTTGCAGTTCATCCATCGACTGCATTATGGGATCCAGAATATGAGCGTGGTCCAGGGCGATATCCATTTTCTTGCCATCCTGCTTGGTGATGCGCCCGGGAACGCCGACAACAGTGGAATTAGGCGGAACGTCTTTTACTACCACGGCATTGGCCCCGATATATGAATTATCACCGATGGTGATATTTCCCAGGACCTGCGCTCCCGTGCCCACGACGACATTGTTACCGATCGTAGGGTGGCGTTTTCCTTTTTCTTTTCCGGTTCCGCCGAGTGTGACGCCCTGGTATATGGTGACATTATCGCCGATAACGGCGGTCTCTCCCACCACTACCCCCATGCCATGGTCAATAAAAAAGTTTTTCCCGATCGCAGCGCCGGGATGTATCTCTATTCCGGTAAAAAATCTGCCCACCTGGCTTAAGTAACGGGCCAGAAAAAACATCCGCGCCCCATATAAAAAATGGGCGGCCCGGTAAATAACCAATGCGTGCAGGCCCTGGTAAAGCAACAAAACCTCCAACGCGTCTTTTGCCGCGGGGTCCCTCTCCATCGCCCCCCTGATCTCATCGCGGAATACCACAGATATAACAGCAAGCTTCAAAACAACGATAATAACCAGGGCTCCGATAATGTATAGAAAAACCGCCATATTTTCACCTCTGCTCGATTAAAACGCTGGCCCAGGCCGCGATAGCTTCCTTCCTGCCCAGGCTCCCCACTCCTTCATTGGTCTTAGCTTTTACCACGACATTACTGATACCTATTTTAAGGATGCCCGCGATGCACTCTATCATCTTAGCTTTAAAATGCTCAAGCCGCGGCTCCTCGGCAATCACCACTGTATCCAGATTATTTATGACATACCCTTTACTCTCAAGAAGGTCCCGTACCCGTTTTAATAATTCCACGCTGCTTATCCCCAGATAAGCCGGGTCCGTATCCGGGAAAACCTCCCCGATATCAGCGTAGGACATCGCGCCAAGCAGGGCGTCGCAAACCGCGTGCAAAAGGACGTCTCCATCCGAATGCCCCAACAAGCCTTTGATGTAGGGGATCTCAACGCCGCCGATAAACAGCTTCTTACCCTCTACCAGGCGGTGAATATCATATCCTATGCCGACTTTTATCATTTATTCTTATTTTTTTTCGCTTCCAATATGGCTTGCGCTAAAATGAGGTCCTCGGGCGTGGTGATCTTAATGTTAAAATACGACCCTTGGACCAGGCTCACCTTCACGCCCGCCTTCTCCAGCAGCATCGCGTCATCAGTCACGAACGCGTCTTTATTCCTCTCATAAGCCTTAAGTATGAGACTCTTCCTGAACACCTGCGGCGTCTGGATCTCCCAGAGATTATCCCGGCTTAACGTTTCTTTTACGACCAAAATATTCTTATGGGTTACCGGCATGCGAAAAGGACGCGACCTCTTTACTGTTCCCTTGACCGGCACCCCCGCCACTGCCGCGCCCGATCCTATTGCCGCCTCGATGACCCGGTTGATAAGCGCCTGGTCCGCGAACGGCCTGACCGCGTCATGAATCAGGATATACTCTGCCCGGCCCGGGGCTTCCTTCAGGCCGTTTTCAACCGATAACCGCCGCGTCGCTCCGCCCAGAACGATACCGGCGACTTTCTTAAAACGGCTCCTCTTCACAATGGACCCGATCAAGGCGGTATTGGATAAATTAGCTACTATAATAATATTCCGAATAAGGGGATTAACGCTTAACGCCCTTATCGTATGCGCGAGCAGGGGCTTATTACCTATCTCAACCAGGGGCTTGGATACCCTTGCCCCAAGCCGGCTGCCGCTTCCGGCGGCCGGGATAATCGCTGTTATATAAGGAGTCTTCCTCACTGCCTCTCGACCTTGGTAAATATCATCCTGCCGGCCTGTGTCTGTAATATAGAAGTGACCGTGACTTTAACTTCCTGGCCGATCAAACGCCGGGCGTCTTCAACCACGACCATAGTCCCGTCTTCCAGGTATCCCACTGCCTGGTTATATTCTTTTCCCTCTTTAATAAGCTTGATATGCATCGTCTCTCCCGGGAAAAACACGGGCTTGAGGGAATTAGCAAGTTCATTGATATTCAATACCTTTACCCCTTGAAGGCTGGCTATCCGGTTAAGATTAAAATCAACGGTCAATATCTTGGCGTCTACAAGCTGGGCAAGTTTGACTAACTTCGCGTCTACTTCCCGGATATCCGGCAGCTCTTCCTCGTGGACGCTGATATCCACCCCCGCTTCTTTCTGCAGGACATGGAGTATCTCCAGCCCTCTTTTGCCTCTCTGCCTCTTTATCGGGTCGGTTGAATCCGCGATCTGCTGAAGTTCATTCAGGACAAAGCGGGGCAGAACGATCTTCCCCTCGATAAACTTAGACTTCCAGATGTCCACGATCCTGCCGTCAATGATTATGCTTGTATCCAGCAGGGTAAGGCTCTCTGTCTGGTCTTCCCTGCGCAGGCGCACATAGGGAATAATAATATTGAACTCGTCCTTACCGCGAAGGCCGATGACCATCCCCAGATAACAGAACACCAGGGTCAAAGAAACGCGGGTAAAATTAAGCGTCAGTTCCGATACCCGCGCCAGGCTGAAGGCATCGCCGATAAGCTTAGCTATGATAAGGCCGAATATAAGGCCGAATACCGCGCTGGACAGCCCGCTTACCGAAATGCGCCGCATCCCTATTTCTGAAATGATGATGACGCCCGCCACCAGCAACCCGATAAGGCCGCCTAATATACTGGCGTTCACTGCCTCGCCGGTTTGATACCCCACGATGACGCAGCTAAACAAAAACAAGATACGCACTAATAATAGATTCATATAACCCCCTTCGTCCACGAGGACGACACTTCCCACGAGGGAACACCGGCGCACTTCAGATAAGCGCCGGGTGCCTTATGGGGAGTATTCCCCATTTATGTAAACTATAATATGGTCAAACACTTCACCGCGCGCCGGACTTGACAGAAGCGCGCGTTTTGGACTCCAGAATATCCAGGGCTTCTTTTAAGTTTTCAACCGGTAATATCGAAAGGGCGCCCTTGTAGTGTAAATTCTTAAAATTATTCCTGGGTATGACGCAATGCTTAAAACCAAGCTTCTCCGCTTCGTTTATCCTCAAGAGTATCTGCGATATGCTCCGTATCTCACCGGCCAGCCCGACTTCGCCCAGCACTACCGTATCGCTCATAACGGTATTATCCAGGAACGCGGAGGCAATAGAAGCGCAAACACCCAGGTCGCAGGCAGGGTCCTCTATTTTTATCCCGCCGGCAATATTAATGAATATATCTTCCATCTCCAGGCGCAGACCTATCCTTTTTTCCAATACCGCTATCAAGAGGCTCAGGCGCGTAAAATCAAATCCCTGCGAACGCCTCCTGGCATAACCAAAACTGGACTTGCTTACCAGCGCCTGTATCTCCACAAGCAGGGGCCGGCTTCCTTCTAATACCGAAGATACCACGGAACCGGAGATATCTTTGGGCCGCTCAGAAAGAAAGATCTCTGAAGGATTTTTTACCTCCGCCAGGCCCGCTGATCCCATTTCAAATACCCCGATCTCATTAGTGGAGCCAAAACGGTTTTTTACCGCCCGCAGGATCCGGTACACCGAGAAACGGTCGCCTTCAAAATAAAGCACTGTATCCACAATGTGCTCCAGCACCCTGGGCCCGGCAAGATTTCCTTCCTTGGTCACATGGCCGATGATAAAAACGGGAGTATTAGTGCTCTTGGCTAACTGGGTAAGTATCCCCGCGCACTCCCTTACCTGGCTTACGCTTCCCGGCGAGGAGCTGATCGACGGTTCAAAGATAACCTGGATAGAATCTATGATCACCGCGTCGGGCTTGAGCTTCTTGATATACTGCACAATAAGCGACAGGTCGGTCTGGCTGACAATATACAGGCTTCCCTTATCGTGGGTGCCCAGCCGGTTGGCCCGCAGTTTCGTCTGTTTAACAGATTCCTCGCCGCTTACGTATAAAACAGTATGCCCGGCCTTGGTAAGCTGGTTGGATACCTGCAAAGAAATGGTGGATTTACCGATACCGGGATCGCCGCCGATCAAAACCACGGAACCCGCGACTATCCCGCCGCCAAGCACCCTATCCAGTTCTTTGATGTCGGTTTTCAGGCGCGAAGATTCCTTGACCTCGACATCCTTGAGCAGGACCGGCTCCTCGGTGTATAAAGACTGTCTTTCCCCTTCCCGGGGGCGCCTTTGCTCGGAGAAATCTTCTTCCACAAAAGAATTCCAATTATTGCAATCCGGGCACCTGCCCAGCCACTTAGGGGATTGATAACCGCAATTCTGACACGTAAATACAGCTTTATTTCTCATTTGCTATATATGACCCCCCGGTTCCCTGTCCGGGAATCCAGTTTGGGCTTGGCGCCGTCAGCCTTGCTTTTGACGGGATCTTCTTTCTTCTCTTTGGTCTTCCAGAACAGTTTCCAGGGATTCCTTCTTATATCGCCGGCTAATCCCAGTATTTCATCATACAGGGCGTCATCATAAAGCAATTTGCCCAGCGTTCCTTCCTTATTTTTTATCCTGGTTATGCTATCATCGATATTGTCGACTATGCCTTTGGCGACGCGAAAAACCTCGTGCATAGGAATAGGATCCACTCCAAGTATCGTATCATTGGACTTTAAGGCCGCGTCGTAATTGACCCCCGGCATAATCTCTATGTATTTCTCCCCCAGAAGGCCCAGGGTATTGATCCAGACGGAAGAATCCGAGGGAATGGCGACATCCTTCTTCATCCAGGCCACAATATCCACCACAGTCTTCTTATTTTTTGTGTCGGTTACGATCTTTATCTCCTTAACCTCCCCGACATCCACCCCCGCGAACCTGACCGGAGCCCCCACCTTCACGCCGTTGATAAATCCGTACTTTACCACAATACTGTATCCCTGGTTCCAGGTCTTGATATCCCCGATAAGGAGGACAAAAATAGTAAGGATGATAATACCGATAAAAACAAATAGTCCTATCCTGAATTCCAGTTTTTTATCGAGCATTTATTTTAGTCTCCTCTATTATTTGACATCGTCTACAGCCTCGGTTATGGGGCCGGAAGCTAAACCGTTGATGAACTGGTGAACAACGGGATCGCCTAACTTCTGTATCTCTTCGGGCGTGCCTTCGGCGATTATCCTGCCTTTATACATCATCGCTATCCTGTCGGCTACTTTATACGCGCTTTTCATATCATGCGTGACTACTATGGATGTCTCCCCAAGCCTGTCGTGGAGGCCGCGGATAAGGCTGTTAATACTGTCGGCGGTTATCGGGTCTACGCCCGTGGTCGGCTCATCGTAAAGGATGACCTCAGGCTTGATACACAGGGCCCGGGCCAAAGAAACGCGTTTTTTCATGCCGCCGCTGAGTTCCGAAGGCATTAGATCTTCCACGCCGTGTAATTCCACCAAGTCCAGAGATTCCTTGATCCTGTCGGCTACGTCTTTCTGCTCAAGGCAAAGGTGCTCGATAAGGCCGAAACCCACGTTCTCGCCGACAGTCAGGGAATCAAAAAGCGCTCCTCCCTGAAAAACCATCCCGATCTTCATCCGCACGGAATTCAACTCTTTCTCGGACAAAAGGCTGATATCGTTGCCGCTCACCGAGACGCGGCCTGCGTCGGGATATAATAAACCGACTATATGCTTAAGGAGCACGCTCTTGCCGCATCCTGAACGGCCGATGATCACCTTGGTCTCACCCCTATTGACAGCCAGGTCAAGGTTATCCAGGACCTTCCTTCCGTTAAAAGACTTAGAAACGCCTTCGATTTCGATCATGGGAATATAAAATAGAACAGCGCCGTAAAGAAACAGTCGGCGGCAATGATCATAATAAAAGATTTTACCACCGAACTGGTCGTGGCCATCCCGACCCCCTCTGCCCCGCCTTTAACGTTAAA